>JANLRI010000120.1:0-2811 GCA_031361565.1 Betaproteobacteria bacterium
GTCAATCTAAAACTGCTGCCCTATTTTTGTATGAAGAGGCGCTTTTCCCATGGGGTAAGCTCAATTTCGGCGGACGTGTTGAGAGCCTCAATGTTCAGGCCTTCAGCGATCCAGCGGTACCGCGATTTGTGGCCGCTGAGCGAAGCTTCAAACCCTCGAGCATCGCTTTCGGGGGGCTTTATAAGTTGGACTCCGCCTGGAGCCTTACGTCCAACCTGACCGTGAACCAACGTGCTCCTAAAGACTACGAGCTCTTTGCGAATGGCCCGCATTTAGCCACGGCCGCCTATGAAGTGGGTAATGCTCAGCTGGCCAAAGAGCGCTCCGCCAATCTTGAGTTCGGCTTAGCCTGGCGAGGCGCAGCCACTGCGAGCGGTCGGCGCTCAGCAAATTTCGCGAGTGCAAACGCTTTTCTGAGTCAATTTCAAAACTACCTCATGCTGGAGAGTACGGGTAAACAAAGAACCTCGGCAGGTGCCGTGAATCCCGCTGACCTTAATGGCGACGGCCTTGACGATGTGAGCGGTGCTGCGATCCTGCCGGAGTTTGCTTATAGTCAGCATCGCGCACGGCTCAGCGGTTTTGAAATCAATGGCAACTGGCGCGTGAGCGAGGCGGCTAGCGCCACTCAGACTTTTGATCTGCAATGGCGAGCGGATTTTGTGAAAGGAACGAACATCGACAGCAATACCTCCTTGCCGAGAATCTCTCCGCTGCGCCTGGGCGCAACGCTGATCTGGGCGCAAAATGGCGGCACCCAATTGGGCTGGGGAGCTAGAGTCGGCATCGACCGCTACGCGCGACCGGCAGATCAAAGCACCGAGGCCTACACTTTTCTGAACTTAGCGCTGACTTACCGTATGAAAGCCAAAATCACCGGTCAGGATTCGAACCTTCTGTTCTATGCGCGAGCGGACAATGCGACGGATCGGCTGGCCTATAGTGCGACTTCGATCTTGACCCAATCTCTGCCCGGCCGCGTGCCTTTACCAGGGCGAAGCCTCAAGTTAGGCGTTCAAGCGATGTTTTGAACCACTTATTTGATGACCGAAATAGGTCAAAAGGCTTTTACAATGGAGCTCAATGACGTTTTGACCGGGTAGATGGAAAGGCATGCAAGCGAGTAAAGTTAGGCGTTGCTTCAAGCGGCTGGGCACTTTTCGACCGGGGCAGGTCCGTTTGACTTTGATGACCAGCCTCTGGTTTGTCAGTGCTGTGCTTGCAATGGGCTTACCCGACCAAACGGTGACGCCGCTCACCTCGGAGCCTGGCGACGTCTCACGGGGGCGAGAGGTGGTGCTCAAAGCCGAAAAAGGCAATTGCATTCTTTGTCACGCCGTGCCTGAGCCAAGCGTGAGATTTTCGGGCGATCTTGGTCCGCCACTGCATAGTGTGGGCACTCGCTTGAGTGCCGCCCAGCTGCGCTTTCGGGTGATTGATTCCAGTCGCTTGAACCCGGATACTGTCATGCCCGCCTATCACCGTAGCGAAAACCTCAAAAGAGTGGTGCCGCAATATCAAGGCCTGCCGATTCTGAACGCCCAAGAAATTGAGGACTTGATCGCTTACTTGAGCAGTTTGAAATAAACTTCGCCCATGTGTAAATATTTGTCAAAATCTTCGCAACACGGCGCGACCCAAAACTCGGAAGACCGCGGTGCCGAAACCGCTATCCAAGATCATTCCGTACGGGGCCTGGTGAGTCCGAACCGGCGTTCTGCTTTGGGCACCGTCTTAAGTTCGGCTGCAACACTCCTGACCCGCACAGCACTGGCCCAGCCCGCCAGCATTCATGACCATCTTCCCTGGATTCCGAAGATGAGGGAAGACCTCGGCGAGTCACGCAGAGTACTAAAAGAGCGGGTGGTACTCGAAATCGCGCCTTTGGTTGATAACGGCAATGTCGTACCCATGAGTGTGAGTGTGCAAAGTGCCATGCAAGGCGCGGATCGGGTCAAGTCGGTACGCATTTATTCTGAGAAAAATCCCCAGCCACGCGTGGTGGCTTTTCACTTTAGCGAGTTTTCTCCGGAAGCCAAGGCCGCCACTCGAATTCGGCTTAACGGTTCGCAAAAATTGGTCGCCATTGCCGAGATGCAAGATGGTAGTTTGTTTGCGGGCGTGACCGAAGTGGTCGTGACCGTTTCCGCCTGCATTGATGGGACCTAACCATGGCCGCAAGAGTCATCGCTCCCGCAAGCGTTAAAAAAGGCGAAACTTTTGACGTACGTATCTTGGTCGGCCATGTCATGGAAAATGGCTTTCGTCGCACCGAGGATGGCGTTCGAATTCCGGCGAAACTAGTGCGCACGGTGTTTTGCCGCTTGGTCGATGCGAGTGGCGATCATGAAGTTTTTCGAGCCGACCTCAGCTCGGGCATTGCCGCGAATCCCCTCTTACAATTTCGCCTACGCCTTCAGCAGTCGGGCGAGCTGAAATTTAATTGGTCCGATTCGGACGGTGAGGCGGACCAGGCTCAGCACCGTATCGATGTGCTGTAAGAGCGTCGACCGCAGAACCATGTGCGCTACGACTGGCGAGAAAGGTTGGACAAGCTCAGGTTCGCTTACTGGCATGTTCGCTTGGCTATCTCTAGGAATACTTCTCGGCGCGAGCCCAGCCAGCGCGCAAGCGCCCAAGCGCTTTTTTGAGACCCCTAAATCCGGTCTGAGCTTTGCGAGCGACGAAATTCGTAAACTCCAGGAGGACGAACTTGGCAACCCAGCGTTGCTTTTAGTGGATCAAGCGAGGGCATTGTGGTCGCAGGTGCCTCAATCTGCGCGACCTTCCTCAAACTCAGCAGCGAGCACT
>JANLRI010000138.1:0-6165 GCA_031361565.1 Betaproteobacteria bacterium
ATACCGGTAGAGTTTTTGTCGGTCAGCGTCAGGAGGGCTTTGCAGTGAACCTTGGCCCGATCTTCGACTTGGTGAACGCTACCGCAGCGCAAATTACTAATCCGGCTTTGATTAATGCTTTTGCCGCCAACTCGATTCAGGACAAAAACGTCACCTCAATGGCGATTGAGGTTCATAAAGACTGCCTGACCGCGGGCGCAGAAACCGTGATCGGTGGTTGGACGACGGCGAGTTTGCGTCAAGTTCGATTGCTCTCGGGTGCTCCTGCATCAGGTCTACAGACTTCAGAAAAAGTGGGCGGTGCTTGGACCCAGGTTTCTCGTCTCGGGAATCCCTTGGTCAACGAGGTGGTGATCGGTCTGAAGGATAAGGACAAGTTCAATGCCTCAAAACCCAAGGGCGATGGTCAGTTTCTGGATTATGTGACCAACCCAACTCTGCCCGCACTCCTTGGGCTAGTGTTGGCAGGCGACGCTGCCGCATTAGCGCCTACCAATATCCCGCGTACAGATTTGGCGACGGTATTTTTGACGGGCATTACTGGCGTGAATAAACCCACAACAGTGACGGCCTCGGAAATGCTGAGACTGAATACGGCCATTACCCCGGTACAGTTTGCAGATCAAAACCGACTCGGTGTGGCTGGTGAGGTATTGCGCGTCGGTGGTCTTGCCAACTTAGCGGCGGCCAAAGATCTGGCCGGTTTCCCGAACGGTCGTCGTCCGAAAGATGACGTTGTGGATATTGCTTTGGTGGCTGTGCTGGGTGGGCTGTGCGTCATCAACGGTGATGGAGACGGTCTCAAGCTGAACAGCATTCCTGGAGTGGCCGGTGTGACTTCGGCATGTAAACCTTCGAGTGTGCCGCTCGGCGGAACTTCGGCTCAGGTTCACGATGGTGTTGATCAGGCGGTTGTGCCCTTTTTGCCTGGCTTCCCATACTTGAACACGCCCAACGCTGGCTCTAAATAAGCAATCAAGGAAGCATGATCATGAAATCTATCTTACTTAAATCATCGTCACTCTTGATTGCTATGAGTGCCCTTGCGCTTTCTGGCTGCGGTAGTAGCGGGAATAGTGCAGCGCCCCTGGTGGCAGGTACCGATATACCGGTGTCTGCTACTGAAACTACCGCGGGTGTTGTTTCGTTTGCCAATCTCTCGGTGGCCAATGGCGGTGATACCGACGAGCCGCTGGTCGTCGGCGATGCAGCCCTGGCGGCTAGTGATACCGACGAGCCCGATCCGAGTGTTTAGAATCGGCATAGACCAAGCCAAATTATAGGGCTTGGTCGGGGGTCAGGCCAGTGATTCGTCTGGCCCCTGAGACCGTATCTTTATTGCTCTGTGTCAATCAACATTCGCGAATCAGGATCACTTATGAGCAGGGAATTCTTGGCTGTTTTGCCGCTACTGATGATCGTTTTAAGTCTCCCGATCACAGCCTCGGCTAAGGACATCAAGCCGACCAGTGATGAGCAGATCATCGAGAAGTTACCCGCCCGAGTCTTAGCCACTGGCGACATTAGTCTCGCCGCGACCCCTCAGGCCCGAGTAGCGCTTGCCCAAGAGGCTATTCGACTAACGAGGCAGACTTCCGACCCGCGCCATCTCGGTCGGGCTCAGGCCGCACTGGCACCCTGGTGGGGCAAGGCCGATGCACCGGTTGCGGTCGCTGTTCTGCAAGCCACCGTTCAACAGAGTCGCCACGAGTTCGCAGCGGCGAGAAACGTGTTAGCCGCCGCGCTGGCGCGAGAGCCCAATCAAGCTCAAGGCTGGCTGACTCTGGCCAATTTGGAGCGCATTGCAGGTCACTATGAGGCCTCACTGAAAGCTTGCGATCAGGTCGCAGCCTCGGGTGCGGCTTTATATGCCCAAGCGTGTCAGTTAGAAACTCGTTCAATGTTGGGGGAGCATGGACTCGCACGACGAGGATTTTCCAAGTTGTCGCTGCAATTTTCCGACCGGGAAACCCAGGCTTGGAGCTTGTCCTTACTCGCCGAAAGTGAGGAGCGTGCTGGCGATGATGAATTGGCCCTCAAGGCCTATCGACAGAGCTTAGGCCTGGCCGACGATGCTTATACCTCCTTGGCCTTGGCCGATCTTTTCCTCCGTACTTCACGACCCACGCCTGCTTTGGCGGTGCTTCGCAATCAACCCAATAGCGATGCTGTGTTGATACGTCGCGCCTACGCTACCAAACTTTTGGGCGATCCCGCTTGGACCGCCTTGCAGATCGAAATCTCTGAGCGCTTTCAAGCCCTTGACCGCCGTGGTGATGACCCGGGCGCCCATGCGCGTGAGCGGGCTTTGGCTGCCTTGTGGTTAGAAGAGGATGTTGCCAAGGGCTTAAAACTAGCGCAATCGAATCTTGAGATTCAAAAAGAACCCGCTGACTGGCTGATTGTGGCAACTACCGCACGTCTGTTCGCTTCCAGAAAAGGCTCATCCAAAGACATTGACAAATTAAAACAGGTCTTGCGGACACAGGGTTTGGTGGATGCACGGGTCAATAAACTCATGGCAAGCCAATGAACGCGCACTTTAGTCTCTTGCGCGGACTGGCGAGGACTTGCTTACTGCTTCTCGTGTCGCTTGCGAGTGCTCCACAGGCCTACGCTCATAAGTCGAGTGATGCCTATTTGCAAGTGAGTGAGCCGACCGGCCTTGACCTGCCTCGCAGTGCGCAAGGTGCGTTCCAGTTAAAGTTCTCAATCGCCCTGCGTGATGTGGATGCCAAGCTCGAAAGCCTCGATCAAAACAATGATCGGCAGTTGAGTTGGCTGGAGGTGCGTGGTGCGATGCCTCTCATTGAGTCTTGGGTTCGGGAGGGTTTCAGTGTGGTTTGCGCGGATGTTCGCAAAACAGTGGGTTGGGCCTTTGATGGTTTGGAGCAAAGAAGTGATGGCGCCTATGTTCGCCTGCAAGTTCTCGATACCTGCCCCGAGAAATCAAAACTGGCCGTTCAGTATGAGTTGATGAAAGAGATCGACTCTGGCCATCGTTTGCTGGTGTCGGGCGCCCTGAGCGGTGAGGCGATTGCCACGGTGATTGCACCCCAAGCTGTGGCTCTAAAACTTACATCAGGTCGCGCTGCAGCAGCTTCGAAAAACGACGGCCAGCTAGACTCAGGTTCGCAAAAGAGTGCGACCTTCAAGAGATTTTTTACTGAGGGTTTTTGGCATTTGAGTCTGGGCTTTGATCATCTTGCATTTCTTTTGGCCCTGGTACTGCCGGTCGGCTTGTCAAGGTCCGGCTTAATGAGTTTGCTCGGGACCGTCACCACCTTCACCCTGGGTCATTCGATCACTTTAGGTTTGGCAACGTTTGGTTGGGTTGCTTCGCCCACCTGGGTCGAGCCCGCCATCACCCTAAGTATCGCCCTGACGGCTCTTCTCAACCTCTATTCCGGTTCGTGGCTAGGCACCAGGTTCGGTCGTAAGCTCAGCACGCGCTGGGTTGCTTTGATTTTTGGCTTAATTCATGGGCTTGGGTTTTCCGGTGCGATGACCGAAGCCGGTGTGGATCGCTCGCTTTTACTCTGGGCGCTCGGTGGATTCAATCTTGGCTTGGAGGCCGCCCAATTAGTGGCGATTTTTGTCTGGCTTGGCTTGTGCTTCGGCGTCCTACGCTGGACGAAATACAAGTCTGAAGATTGGCCAATGGTGGTTCGTGGGGGCTCGACGGCCTTGCTTTTTGTGGCGCTGATTTGGACAGCTCAGCGAATGCTCTAGTTAAAGCACAGGGAGTTCACTTGTCAAATCGAGGCTCCTGGAATTGTTTGTTGAAGGCGACTAAGCCTGCGAAGAGCGTTAACTCTTTGATTCACCTCCTACGCCTATCTCCGATCTGCGTAAGGTCGATACAGTCAGATCGGGAACTAAGGCGCTGTTGGCCGCAACATTGGCGTAGAAATCACTAAAGGCGTAAGCGTTCTTGATACCACTAACTACATTCGCGTAAAGCTCAAAGGCTGCTGCGCCATAATCGAAAAGTTTTAGTCCAGCACACACCTTAGGACATAGGCGGCTTGCCGAGGAGCGCAAAATGTAGCGCACGCGTGTCGCGAACGATATCGGCACTAGCCGTCCCTGCGCTGGCGAGACTAGTCACCCCTTCTGCATTGTTTGAGCGATAGTTAAGGACAAGATTATCTGGGCCTGATCCGAATAGCCGTTCGTATGTTGCGAGCCGGTGACATTAACCTCCGGAAGCGTTGCTGCCTATAGAGTGGGTTGAGCATTGACGGCTCGGGAATAGCCAATCGCAATGAGCACTACCAAGCGACTGATCCAAAGCTTCGATGCTTTGCTACGCATGTTTACTTGCCTTGTAGATTAAAACTCTAACCTGGCACTGAGTCTCACTGAACGTGGCTCGGCGGGGTGTATGTGACGATCATTTTGTTCGGCACTTTCGCCTCTTAGGCGCGAAGCGTAGAAGTACTCGATGTCATTCACTTTACGATTGGCAAGATTGAATACGTCCACCGAAATATCCAAGCCTTTTCTAACGCGATAACCTAGGCGAAAGTTTAGGAGGGTGGACGAGGCTGCTGTGACCGATTGGTCCTCGATCAGCGGGCGCGGTCCGATGTAGCGTGCTTGCAAGCTGCCTGACCACGCACCCAGGTTCTGCACGGTCACCGATGCGGATACGACCCGCGAGACCGACCCGGGAACATAAGGGCCGGCTGGATCTGCATCCGTGAAGCGGGCGCGAGAAAGCGCTATGTCCAGGTTAAATTCCAACCATGATAAGGGTGTGTAGCGATTGTTCCATTCAATGCCCTGGCGGAGGCTAGGGCGGCTCGGCTCCGTCGTTCCCGCGTCGCCGACAAAGAGCAATTCGGAGCCTATTTCGAGTCGCCACAGCGCGAGCGAAGTTTGTAAGTTTGGCGCCCACTGAGAGCGCATACCAAGTTCGTACCCTGTGGTCCTCACCAATCCCGTCACCGGTGTCACCACTTGACCCGATTTTGGGTCGACTCGGGTGACCGTGCCGCGGCCGTCGTTGCTGTGAAAACCACGGCCCCAGTTGATGAAGTATTCGGTTTTGGACCAAGGCCCTAAGATCACGGCCAGTTTCGGTGACACTAAGAGGTCGCTCGTGCTTCCTGAGTTAATGCCCGCGCTCGCGGCGATCTGGTTCTGGACATTCCAATGAAAGTGGTCGGCGCGCAGGCCCGCCGTGGTGCGTAGCCAGGGCGTCCAAGTAATACCAGATTCTCCAAATAGACCAAGGCTCGTCTGAGCAACGCGATCATCGCGGGTGGTAGCGGTCACAACGCGAGCGCTGGAGTCGAAAAGGCCGACCCGAATTCGATCATGGCGAACTTGAAGACCGAGCTCGTGATGGGTCTCGAAGCCAGCGAGCTTCATGGCCCATAGTCGTTTTATTTCGGAACCGAAAACAGTCCGGCTATCCTGTTGTAGGAATTGATCGCCTTGGGTAGGGTTGTCTCTGAAATAGGTAAAGTTTGAGAAGAGCTGAAGCTCATAGCGAAGCAGATAGGCCGAAGCTTGAATGGACCCGTCTTGCAAAGCTTTTCGCCATTGCGTAGAGAGGCTATAGCGGGAGGTTTGTCCTCCTGCGCTTGGATCAATTGCGCCAAAGCGAGTGATTGTCCCAGAGTCAATCGCGCGTTGCGGGATTTGATCGGTGCTGTTCCAGCGAGCGTTGTAGGCCATGAGGGTGACGTCGAAACCGTCGCTCGCACTTCCTTGCGAATAGCGTAGGAGGCCATTAATCTTGCGTAGGCCCTCAGGGTTATCCCAAGGGCCGTTTTGATTCATGAGTTCCAACCCCGCTAGCAAATTGGCGCCGCTCGCCAACTCAGTAGAACCCGCGCTAAACAGACGACGATATCCGTACTGCCCAATTGTCAATTGACTAAAGGGTTCTGACACGCGATTGCGAAGACGAATTGCGGCGGAACCAGCCGAGGAGAAATCACCATTTGAGGAAAAGTACGGCCCTTTGCGATAGTCGATTCGGTCCACCAATTCGGGCAGTAGAAAGTTCAGATCGGTGTAACCATGTCCATGTGCATGTGTCGGCAAATTGATGGGTACACCGGCCACGCTGATCGAAAAATCAGTGCCATGATCGAGATTGAAGCCGCGCAGAAAATATTGATTGGCTTTTCCATCGCCGGAGTGTTGAGT
>JANLRI010000162.1:0-1630 GCA_031361565.1 Betaproteobacteria bacterium
GTGTACAGTCCACTAGTATTTTCGCAGTCCCAAAAGACAGCCAAGCCGAACGCACAAAAACTCAACCAGGTAACAATGCTCCAATGTGGCGAGAAGCGGTGACAGGCACGCCCCAGACCACCACTTTGCCGGCTCGC
Organism: Betaproteobacteria bacterium; assembly: GCA_031361565.1. GTDB lineage: Bacteria > Pseudomonadota > Gammaproteobacteria > Burkholderiales > Burkholderiaceae_E > JAPOKJ01. The sequence continues at coordinate 138 of JANLRI010000162.1, forward strand.
GAGGGTGGCGTCTTGATCCAAAAAGGCGGCGAACAGTGGCGGCTATTTCGCAACGGCGAAGTGACCCGCAAGGGGGGGTGGGCATTGGTAGGTTTACTTGGTTTGATCACGTTGTTCTACCTTTATCGTGGTCAGATCAAGGTCAGCCAACCCGCGAGCGGTCGCATGATCGAGCGCTTCACCTTTGTCGAGCGTTGCGTACATTGGGCTAATGCGATTTGTTTTAGCTTACTGGCCATGACTGGTTTACTCATGTTGTTTGGGAAACATGTGGTGCTACCGGTATTGGGACATACCGTGTTTTCCTGGTTTGCGATTCTGTCTAAGAACATGCACAACTTTGTAGGTCCTTTGTTCAGCGCGACCTTGATTATTATCTTCCTGACCTTCGTGAAAGATAATTTCCCGAAAGCGGGTGATTTGAATTGGCTGCTCAAGGCGGGTGGCTTATTCAGCAAAAATGGCACTCACGTGCCCAGTGGTCGCTTCAATGCGGGCGAGAAAATCGTGTTTTGGGGCGGCGTAGTCACCCTGGGAATCATTGTTTCCATTACAGGTTTCATTCTCGACTTCCCGAACTACGGTCAAACTCGGGGCGATATGCAAGAAGCATGGTCCTGGCATTCGATTGCAGCTTTAGCCTTTGTCGGCATGATTATTGGCCACATCTATATTGGTACTTTGGGTACCGAAGGGGCCTATTCGGCAATGAAGACTGGCTATGTCGATGAAAGCTGGGCCAAGGAGCACCATGAGTATTGGTATGACGATGTTAAGTCGGGGAAAATCCCTGCACATCGCACTTCGAGTGCATCTCCGGGGGTGGCCAGTCAGGCCTCCGCGAACACTACCGTCAGCCGCCCAGCGGTTTGAATGAAATAGAGACGACGATCATGCAAAAACAATTTATCAAACTAGTTTCTATCACCTTCGCCCTAAGTATTGGTTTTGCGGCTGCATTCGTACAAGCTAAGTTACCCGCACCCGCTCCATTAAATGACGAGCAGAAGGCTAAGGCCGAAGAGGCGAAGACCAAAGCGGCCGAGGGCGTAAAGAAAGAGGCGGAACTGCTGGCCAAGTACCAAGACAAGGCGGCAGACAATTTTAAGTCCAGGGTTGCGAAACCAAGTACAGCCGCGGCTCCTGCCACCTCGGATGTAAAAAAGCCTTAATGTTGTGACCCACCGCACTATGCGATAGCGGCCCGCTTGACGGGCCGATTTTGTCTAGGCCGTTCTATTACGTGAAAGCAGCATCTGGACGGCCATGGCTCTCTGATTGCTGGTTCTCGGTTTCCTTGATCCTCTGCGATAATCAAGGAAATTGTTTCAAGTAAAGAACTCAATAAGATGAAACTTACGAAAGCCGTTTTTCCTGTGGCTGGCCTGGGCACAAGATTTTTGCCCGCGACCAAGTCTATTCCTAAGGAAATGCTACCCATCGTTGATCGACCGATCATTCAATATGCGGTCGATGAGGCTATCGAAGCCGGT
>JANLRI010000173.1:0-3404 GCA_031361565.1 Betaproteobacteria bacterium
GACCACCGAGCTGATCGGCGTCCCGTCCCACGGGCAAACCGGTACACCCGCGGGCAGCTCACGGGTGCAGACCGGGCGCTTTTCGCGTCCGACATGCATCTCGGCGAGCATGACCCAGCCACCGCCGCTTTGTTCTTCAAGGCCCTCACGGATGCACTAGCCGGAAGACTCCAAATATCAGAAGGCCTTCAGCAATCATCGCAGGCCGCGCCGGGCTTTGGTTATGCGTTTGGACAAAACACTAGCCCTGCCATCAGTCCCGTCTTTACCCATGTATTTCTGCTCGGCGATCTCTTCGAAATTTGGGTCGGGGATGACGACCTGTCCCACCCCTATTCCGAAGCGCTCAGCGCCCTGCTTGTCCAAGCCGAAAAAGCCGGCTCCAAAGTGTTTGTGATGCGTGGCAATCGCGACTTCATGCTGGGCAAAGCGCCTATCGGACAGTCCACATGGCTGGCCAATACGGACGCCAGGTTTTTGCCTGATCCTTGTGTGATTGATGCCTTCGGTACTCGGGTCCTACTAACACATGGCGATTTATTGTGCACGGACGATACCGACTACCAAAACTACCGCAAGGTGGTGCGTAACGAAGCATGGCAGACCGAGTGTTTGACCAAGCCCTTAAGTGAACGCCAGGCGATTGCCCATAGTATTAGAAGCAAGAGCGCAATAGACAAGGGTGATAAGCCAGCGGCCTGGATGGACTCCAAGGAGGATGCCGTCTGGACTTTGGGAGCTGACGCCATCGCGACCGTGATCATTCACGGCCACACCCATCGCCCGGCGCTTCACGTGCACCGCCGGGGCACGCAACAATTAAGCCGCCATGTCATGCCGGATTGGTCAGCGGCTCAAGGTGAGACCAAGCCGCAACGCGGCTACTTCTTAGTGGTGGATAGCCATGGGATTCACCCGATGCATCCTACTCCACCATCTTAGCCAGCACCTTGCTGTCGAGGGGTTCGCAATCACCGAAGCCTTTGGCTCCCATCTGACAAAGCGCGGTTTGAAGCGCGCTGATCTGGCGATCTTGTTCTGCGACGTGAGCGATGAGTTGCTGCAAGGCCTTGGATAGAGGATCGTCCGCACCTTGCGTCACCGCATAGGCTGAGAAGCCCAACTTGGCCGCCTGCTCTTCGGTGCGCTTATCAGCCTCCCTGGCAATAATGCGCGCCGGAATGCCCACCGCCGTTGCACCTGCGGGTACAGCTTTGATCACGACCGCGTTTGAGCCCACCCGGGCGCCCTCGCCGACCGTAAACGGCCCAAGCACCTTGGCCCCGGCCGATACGACCACGCCTCGCTCCAAAGTGGGATGACGCTTACCCGCATTGAGCGCGACCCCACCCAGAGTGACCCCTTGATAGATGGTGCAATCGTCACCAATCTCCGCCGTCTCTCCAATCACCACTCCCATGCCGTGATCGATAAACACCCTATGCCCAACAATTGCGCCAGGGTGGATCTCGATACCGGTGAGCATTCTTGATAGATGCGAAATGGCGCGCGCCAATGTTGTCCAACCCAGGCCCCAAAAGCGATGTGCTCGGCGGTGTAACACCAGCGCATGGATGCCCGGATAACAGAGCAAGACCTCAAGCGTGGAGCGAGCGGCCGGATCGCGCTCACGTACCGCTGCAACATCTTCTCTTAATCGACTAAACACAATATTCCCCAAAATCAAATTACAGCTCTTGCACTTCAGACCAATATACCTTAGCGACGATATGGCGCTGGGCGCATCCCGAAAAGCAGGCTCTGTTTCCATACGCCGCGGCGCCCAGTCTGCGACACCTCGTTACCCACCGCTAGCGTACCTCAAGCGTGCCCGATGCGCGGGGCAACCCCAGGCGGAGTACGGGTGATTTTATTGACAACCGAGCCCGGCAGGGCGGCCAAGAAGCTCAGACTTTCTTTGAAATCTGGCTAAGAATGCCGCGAAGAATATCAAGCTCCTTATTGGTCAGCCTGGAGCGTGCAAATAGGCGCCTGAGCCTCGGCATCAGCTTTTTCGGATGTACAGGGTCCAGGAAGTCAATTTTTACCAAGGTCGCTTCCAGATGAGTAAACATCGCCTCAATGCTTTGATCATTGGCCCAGGCCTCGGTATCGTGGGCATTTTGGCGAACCACCTGCGGCATGCGTAACAACCCCCGGTGTCGGCCTAAAACATAGGCTAAAACCTGGACTGCTTGCGAGAGGTTTAAGGAGTTGTACTCGCCCATGGTCGGAATGGCGCACAGCCACTGGCAACGCTGAACGATTTCGATGGGCAGTCCGGTGCGCTCAGTGCCAAAAATAAGGCTGATGCTGAGTGGCGCGGCGGGAGATAAAGCCGACCACGCGGGCGTCGCAGGCACGAGTGCGCTGAGAGATGAAAGAGTTAAATCGGCCCCCTCATTTGACGCAGATAAAGGACTCAATTCCTCGAAAAGCCGTTCCGCTAAGGCCTCCGGGGTCATCGCCTGCGGGCCGAACTCCCGCCCCTCAGCGCTCACCGCAATATTGAGTTGGGAGTCTGCCAAAGCCTCATCCAGGCTCGAATAAATCTGCAAACTGTCCAAAATATCGGTGGCGCGGCTGGCAAAAGCGAGGGCCTCAGGATGCCTGGCCGGGTCCTTCTCCCGAGGAGAAACCACGGCTAAGCGATAAAACCCCATCACTTTCATGGCACGTGCGGCCGATCCGATGTTGCCCGCATGACTAGGCTCCACCAGCACGAATTTCAGTCTATCCCTTAAAATCACGGGTTACCCTCAAAAAAGCAAGTTTAACAATGCATCCTCAGCTCAATATTGCCGTCGCCGCAGCACGTGCCGCCGCCCGTGTCATCAATCGGGGCAGTCTCGATCTGGATACGATCAAAGTCGCCACCAAACAGCGCAATGATTTCGTCACCGAAGTTGACCAGGCGGCTGAAGATGTGATTTTGGAAAACCTTCGCAGCGCCTACCCGGACCATTACTTTTTGGCAGAAGAAAGCGGCTTCAGCGACGGCAAGGGCAACCCCGGCAATGCCGAAGATGCCAAGGTCGCGGATTATGTGTGGGTGATCGACCCTCTTGATGGCACCACGAATTTTATTCACGGCATGCCGCATTACGCGATTTCCATTGCCCTTATGCAGCGCGGCATGGTGACCCAGGCGGTGGTTTACGACCCAAACCGCGACGAGCTGTTTACCGCCACCAAGGGTGCGGGCGCGTATCTAAACAACCGCCGCATTCGTGTGTCCAAGCGCATTAAGGTGGAAGAATCCTCCGCCCGCCTGGAACGACAGGCTGTCGCCCACCGGCGCAGTATAGTCGAACGCGACGTTGCCGGAGAATTTCGGCGCGCGCCCAACCTTGCGGCCCCTGAGGTTGATGTCGTCGGCGGTATTCGCAAGACCGTCGGGACCG
>JANLRI010000179.1:0-7494 GCA_031361565.1 Betaproteobacteria bacterium
ACCTTCGGTTGCACGCCGAAATTTCTGGGCGACAATCCAAAAGCTGCCCAAGCCTTTGCCAATGGTTATTTTGAAGCACTCGATATGATCAAGGCCGATCCCAAGAAGAGCTTCGAGATCATGGGTGCTGACGTCAAGCAAACCGGCGAAGCCTTTGAAAAATCTCAAGCTTATTTGCGCTGGCAAGACAAGGCAGCGAACCAGAAATTTTTCGCGGGTGAGCATGCTGCGTTTAGCAAGGAAGCCGCCGATTTATTGCTAGAGGCCGGCATTATCAAACAAATTCCTGATCTTTCTAAGCTCACGGATACGCGCTTCATTAAGTAAGATGAGACCACTCACCCCGGTGTCACCCCGTGCCCGCGTGGTACTGAGTGTGAGCTTCTTTGTGCTTTTTTTTGCCGTGTGGGCGATCGCTACCTTCGGGGGCTTCGTATCCAAGATTTTCTTGGCCGATCCGCTCGCTATGGTTCGTAGCGGCTGGGATTTGATGGTTAATCAAGGGTTCCTCAAGGACATCGGCATGACGGTGTCTCGGGTGCTTGGTGGATTCTTGATTGCAAGCGCACTGGCTGTACCTCTCGGTATTGCCATGGGGGCCTATAAACCGATTGAGGCCTTTTTCGAGCCTTTCGTAAGTTTTGCGCGCTATCTGCCCGCCAGTGCTTTTATTCCCTTACTCATTTTATGGGCCGGTATTGGTGAGGCGCAAAAGCTCGCCGTGATCTTCATCGGTAGTTTTTTTCAATTAGTGCTGATGATTGCCGTCATCGTGGGGAACACCCGCCGCGATCTCGTGGAGGCGGCCTACACATTAGGCAGTAGCGATGCCAGTTTGATCAAGCGAGTGCTTCTACCCGGTGCCGCGCCAGAGATTGCTGAGACCTTGCGACTGGTCCTGGGGTGGGCTTGGACTTATGTCATCGTGGCCGAGCTTATTGGTGCTTCGAGCGGCATTGGGCACATGATTACCGATAGTCAAGCACTGCTCGCGACCGATCAAATCATCTTTGGCATTATTGTGATTGGCCTGATTGGCTTGGTGAGTGACTTCTTGTTTAAATGGGGGAACCGAACCCTGTTCCCCTGGGCGCAGCTTGGACGATGAATAAACAGGGCAGGTGTGTGACTACCGAGTTTTTATCGATTCGCGGCCTGACCCGAAGCTTTCCTGCGACCTCGAAAGGTGGCGAAGCGACATTGGCCCTGCATGCGACCGATCTTAGCGTAGCTGAGAATGACTTCATTACCATTCTCGGACCGTCGGGTTGCGGCAAAAGTACTTTGCTGCGCATCGTCGCAGGCCTAGATCAGCAAACCTCTGGCGAAGTATTTTTGGAGGGGCGGGCCATTAAAGGTGCTGGTGCGGACCGGGGGATGGTGTTTCAAAGTTACACCCTGTTTCCGTGGCTCAATGTCTTTGAGAATGTGTGCTTTGGTTTGCGCGAACGAGCCTTGCCTCTCGCCGAACAAAAAGACATCGCCGATCATTTCATCGAGCAAGTAGGCCTGCGCGGATTTGAGTTCCATTTCCCGAAACAACTGTCGGGCGGCATGCAGCAACGCACCGCCATCGCCAGGGCCTTAGCCAACAGTCCTCGCATCCTGTTGATGGACGAGCCCTTCGGTGCGCTAGACCACCAGACCCGCGAATTGATGCAAGAGTTGCTGCTTGGTATTTGGGAGAACGAGCGCAAGACGGTGCTCTTTGTCACCCATGATATTGATGAGGCCGTGTTCATGGCTAGCCGGGTGGTGGTGATGAGCGCCCGGCCGGGCCGCATTAAATTGGCCAGAACCATCGACCTGCCTCATCCTCGGCATTACTCCGTGAAAACCTCGCTTCAATTCACCGCGCTCAAGGCTGAGCTCACCGAGCAGGTGAGAATTGAAGTCCGGGCTGCGCAGCAATTGATCTGATGAAGGTCGCTAAGATATCATTCTGTTTTATCTCGAAATGTTTGAATTCTGATGACTGACTCCTCCCTACAATGGCATGACGTTGCAGAGCTTGCTTCGCTTGATGCCGACTTTCCCACCGGCGTACAAGTCAATACGCAAGCCATAGGACTTTATCTTTGTGGTGATCAAGTTCGTGCGATGGAGGATGTGTGCCCGCATGCCTTCGCCATGCTCTCTCAAGGTTTTCGAGAGGACGGGGTGATTGAATGTCCCTTGCACGGCGCGCGATTTGAGGTGATGACTGGCAAATGTCTGAATGAGATTGGTCAGCGCGACTTGAAATCATTCCCCGTAAAAATCGAGAATGGCCGGGTATGTGTCGGCCTATCGGTTGGCTTATCGAACGAGGCAGGTTAGGAGCGCAGGTCTAGGAGCCCAGCCTCCTAGACCTGCGTTTTGGCATTGCCAAAATCGAGCACGACTCGCCCCAAGATCTTGCCAGCCTTCAACTCTTCCAGGGTGCGGTTGGTTTCGGTGACGGCTCGGAGTTCAACCGGTGGGGGTTTCAGTTTGCCACTTTTAGCGAGCGCAACCACTTCTTTAAGTTCTTGCAAATTACCGACATAGGATCCTACGATACCGACGGCGCGCTGAGCAAAAGGCGGCAAGGGTACGGTGATCTCACCACCGAACAGTCCACAAATAACATAGCGACCACCTTTGCGCAGCACGGCGAGGCCCAAGGTGGCGGTACTTGGACCACCCACGAGATCCAGAGCTGCCGCAACCTGACCGCCCGAAATTTTAGCGATCTGCGCCGCAGCGTCAGCATCCTTAGTATTGACCACGGCCGCAGCGCCTAGGGCTTTGGCATGTTCGAGCTTGCCGCTATCGATATCGCAGGCAATGACATTCTTAATACCCAGAGCCGCCATGGTAGAAAGAGCCACCATGCCCAAGCCGCCGCATCCTAAAACCACCACCCAATCGGCGCGGCCGAGGGTCGGAAACTTTTGTATCGCACTATAAGTGGTGAGCCCCGAGCAGGCGAGGGTGGCCGCAAACGAAGGATCGATGCCTTCGGCGTCCACCAAATATTTAGCATCGGGAATGATCGCGTGGGTGGCATAGGCACCTGGGGTCGCCACACCCATGAAGCGATTGCTCAGGCAATAGTTGTCCTGACCTGCCTCACACACGGCACATTTTCCGCAGCCTATCCACGGGAAAACAATATAGCTTTTTCCTGGCGTCACGGCTCCGGCATCAGGCCCCAGTGCTTCCACACGACCATAGGGCTCGTGGCCCATGGTGAACGGTGGAACGCAGCCGCGATCCTTGACCATAAACTTTTTGCCACCACCCAGATCGAAATATCCGTCCCAGATGTGTAAGTCGCTATGGCACACCCCTGAATGAGTGATGCGCACCAACACTTCCGCACCCTTGGGCTTGGGAGTCTCGCGCAGGACGCTTTGTAGAGGTTTGCCGTGTTCGACGACTTGGTAGCTTTGCATGATTGTGGCGTTCTCGGTTAGATGCGCTTTGGCAGGAGGGTAAGCCTACCCGGGTATTGGAAAAACTCCAGCGAATTATCGAATTCTTGAAACGATCGGTTTGTCAGTTGGTAATTTTCACCAAGTCGAATCCTGCTTTCCGGGTAGACTCGGACGGAAGCCATTTACTTTACTTCCAAGCACACAATAGACCACCAATTCAAGATTAGCCAAGGCGTCATTTGGATCGTACTGAGCGTATCTATAAGATTCAGAACATGCTGCGGCAAAGCCGCGTGGTTACGTTTTCAGCCTTTGAAGAAGCTCTTGAAGTGTCGCGTGCCACCCTAAAGCGTGACCTCGAGTATTTGCGTAGCCGAATTCATCTACCAGTGATTTACGACCGTGAAGCAGGAGGATATATTCTCGGCGAATCAGGGGCGAATCCCGAGAAATCATATGAACTCCCTGGGCTATGGTTTTCATCCACCGAAATTCATGCCTTGCTCACGATGCAGCATTTAATTGAAGGTCTTGATGCTGGCGGAGTAATCGCCCCGCATATCGAACCTTTGATGAATCGCTTAAGCCAGCTTCTGAGTAGCGCTAATGACGACGCTCGTGAAGTACGCCGACGCGTCCACATTATTGCCTTAGCCCGGAGGCCCGTAAAACCAGAACACTTTCAATTGATCGGCGCTGCCTTACTACAGCGCAAACGTCTGAGCTTTAACTATGTGGCGCGATCCAATGAGCAAGTGACCCTGCGGCAGGTCTCTCCGCAAGGCCTGGTGTATTACCGTGAAAACTGGTACCTGGATGCTTGGTGCCATCTTCGCGATGGGCTTCGCAGTTTCGCAATGGATCGCATCGGCCAACCCCATGTTCTCCCCGGCGAAGTGAAAGAACTGGACCCAGAAATTTTTCGCGCGGAATTGAACCGTAGCTATGGCATTTTTGCGGGTGATCGCATCGAGTGGGCCAGCCTTCGATTTAGTCCCGAGAGATCTCGCTGGGTCGCCCGGGAACAATGGCACCCCGATCAGCGTAGCAACACGAGCAACGATGGAAGCTATCACTTGGAAGTTCCTTACTCCGACCATCGCGAACTCATTATGGACATTCTCAAGCACGGAGCGCATTGCGAGGTGTTGAGTCCTGAGACCTTGCGTGAGGCTGTGTCGAAGGAGATTCGACTGTTAGGGGAAAAGTATTTTTAAATTTATTTTTGGATGGCTCACTTGGTGAGCCTGTCGCTCGTTAGTCTAGGCGAATAGAAAACAGGATTTATGACCATGTCGGAACCTTTGGCTCATTCTGGTGGACACCTGCTAGTCGATCATCTGCAATCGGTGGCACAACTTGCCGCTATGTTTTCACATCCTTTCGAGCCGAGTCCCACCACTCAGCGATGGGCATACTTAGCCGGCCTCTGGCATGATTTGGGAAAATATCGCCCAGGCTTCCAACGATATATTTCATTGCCAAATAATCCTGATGCGCACATCGAAGGTAAAGTCGGCGGACGCGAAAAAACACACTCTGCTGCTGGGGCACTTTGGGCGATTCGTGCCCTTGGAAAATCGCACGGCCCAACCGGAGCGTTGTCGGCAAGGGTATTGGCTTACCTTATCGCTAGTCATCATTCAGGCTTGTACGATTGGAACGAGGGCCTTGATGCGCGACTCAATTTAAGCGACTGTCACACCGAGTTAGAAGAGTCGCTAATGGCTGACCCTCCGCAGAGTGTTTTAAGTCACGGTGATTTCGTACCGACCCTGAAAACTATTCCAGGGGGAACTCTGGGATTTGCGCTTTGGGTAAGAATGCTTTTCTCCTGCCTAGTCGACGCTGATTTTTTAGATACCGAAGCGCATTTTGATTCTGCGAAGCCAAGTAGGCGCATTGGTTTTCCGGAAATAGGTCAGATGCAAGTGGCATTTGAGGCGTATATGAAAAGCAAGGCTGCTAGCGCCGCCCCGACCATTGTTAACAAGATTCGCTCTAATGTGTTGCAGCAATGCCAGGCAAAGGCGACGATGCCCCGTGGCTTCTTCTCATTAACTGTTCCAACGGGTGGCGGCAAGACGCTTTCGAGTCTAGCGTTCGCACTCAAACATGCAAACACTCATGGCAAGGGACGAGTAATTTATGCGATACCGTATACCAGTATTATTGAGCAAACGGCAGACGTTTTTCGGTCGGTTTTTGAAAGCCTCGGCACTGATGTTCTCATCGAACATCATAGTCAAGCGGACGCTGAAAGTAATGATGAAACCGCTCGCAGCAGGCTCGCATGTGAAAACTGGGATGCACCCCTTATTGTAACCACCAATGTGCAGCTGTTTGAGTCATTGTTTGCTTCGAAAACGTCGCGCTGCAGGAAGCTCCACAATTTAATCGGAAGCGTAATCGTCCTTGACGAAGCTCAGCAATTGCCACCTGGATTTCTGCAGCCGATCCTGGATGCGCTTAACTTACTCGTCAAGCACTATGATGTGACAGTAATACTTTGCACGGCAACGCAGCCTGCGCTAAACACGACAAAATACTTCGACTCAAACAAAAGTCTGCGTGGACTCCAAGACGTACATGAAATTATCGACGACCCCGATGCCTTGTATGAAACCCTGAGCCGCGTCACTGTAGAGCTTCCGAAAGAATGGCAGGTAACGACCCCCTGGGCCGAAATCGCATCAAGGGTAAACGCGGAGGACTGTGTGCTCGCAATTGTGAACACTCGCAAGGCCGCCCGCGAATTACAAAGCTTATTACCTCGGGATACATTACATTTATCTGCGCTCATGTGTGGTGCTCATCGTAAGGATGTACTAAAACTGATTAAATCGAGGCTGAAAGCCAAACGTGTCGGCGAAGATTGTCAACCGTTACGAGTTGTTAGCACGCAGTTGGTCGAGGCGGGCGTGGATATAGATTTCCCTGTTGTTTATCGTGCCTTGGCGGGGCTTGATTCAATCGCCCAAGCTGCTGGACGTTGCAACCGTGAAGGTCAACTCGTAGGTAAGGGGCGCGTCGTAGTTTTTGTGCCGCCGGAGAGACTTCCCGGTGGGCATTTGCTTAGAGCGGCAGAGGCAGCAATTAGCGTTTTGTCTCACGAATGCGCTGATCCTATGTCCCGTGAGATGTTCGCCGATTACTTTCGTCACTTTTACTACTCGGTTGACTTAGATGTCAAAGGCGTCTGCGCCAAACTTAAGTTAGACCAGAAAACGCTAGGAATCCAATTTCGATCAGCAGCCGAGGCGTTCAAGCTCATTGACGATCAAGACTCCGCTTTCGTGGTGGTGCGTTACGCAAAGCATCAAGTAGAGATCGAGAAACTGTTGGCTATTCTTGCGAGCGCTGGGCCGGAGCGTCGGCTGATGAGAAAGCTTCAGCAATACACAATAAGCATACATAAGCGTGTGGCTGACAAAATGCTGGGTGAGGGTAGTCTGGTCTTACCTACGCCAGGGATATATGTTCAACATCAGACGGAGGGTCTTTACGACGACTTTTTTGGTTTGAAAATTGATGAGATTCCTTTTAGCCCTGTAGCTAACGTTATTTGAGGGCGGGGGCCGACGAAATAATTCGACCCCCAGCCTCTTAGACGATTAACTAACGTCTCTAAGTTTCAACCCACGCTTGCGCGAAAGGGAATGATAGCAAATCTCTTGGATTTTTTATCCATTTAACTAACGTATCTAAGAATATGTATAATGTTCCTACGCTTTTAGTCAAAACGGTGGGTTCATGGATGCTTTTAATTTGTCAAAGCCGCTAAGAGAATTGCGGCTGATGGCCCGCCAGCCTGGGTATCGATTCTTTTTGGCTTGGTTTTTGATTCTCTTTCGGATCGGATTGTTTTACCTAGCGTTGTCTTTGGGCGGTACATCTGTTCTTCAAAAAATTAGTGACTTTCTAAGGTGACAAAGTTATGAAAAATTTTTGTCTAGAAGTTTCCGGTCCTTTCGCCTGCTTTACGCGCCCAGAAATGAAAGTAGAGCGCGTTTCGTACGAGGTGATCACCCCGTCTGCCGCCAGAGCAGTGTTCGAAGCGATCCTATGGAAACCCGCAATTCGGTGGCGAGTT
>JANLRI010000167.1:0-3690 GCA_031361565.1 Betaproteobacteria bacterium
GATGACGTGCTGCTCAAGCCGGCCTATTCCGAAGTTCTCCCCAAAGATACCTTCCTCAAAACTCGCTTTACACGCGATATTGCTTTGAATATACCGCTGCTTTCAGCCGCCATGGACACGGTGACTGAAGCACGGCTGGCCATTGTCATGGCTCAGGAAGGCGGTATTGGTGTCATTCATAAAAATATGTCGCCTGATGAGCAGGCTCTTGAGGTGTCGCGAGTCAAGCGCTACGAGTCTGGCATTGTTTCGGACCCCATCACGATTGATCCGGACATGAGTATCCGAGACGTGCTGGCGATCACCCAGCAGCACCGGATTTCGGGACTGCCCGTGGTTCGCGATGGCGCGGTCATTGGCATCGTCACCAATCGAGATTTGCGCTTTGAAGACCGTCTTGATGAACCAGTGCGCAACATTATGACCCCGCAGAACCGACTCGTGACGGTTCGGGAAGGCACGAGTTTGGATGAAGCGCAATACCTTATGCACAAGAATCGTCTCGAGCGAGTGCTCGTGATCGGCGCCGGATTTGAGCTGAAAGGCCTGATCACCGTCAAAGACATTCTCAAAGCGACTGAACATCCTTTTGCCGCTAAAGACTCTAAAGGTAAATTGCGAGTCGCCGCAGCGGTTGGGGTTGGCCCCGATACCGATGAGCGAGTCGAGAAACTGATTCGCGCGGGTGTTGATGCCATCGTGGTGGACACCGCCCATGGTCATAGCAAAGGCGTGATTGATCGGGTACGCTCGATTAAGGCCGAATACGGTATTCAAGTGATTGGCGGCAATATCGCGACCGCTGAGGCCGCTCTGGCCCTGGTCGAGGTCGGTGTTGATGCCGTGAAAGTAGGGATCGGCCCAGGCTCAATTTGTACGACGCGTATCGTTGCTGGTGTCGGCGTCCCTCAAATAACAGCGATCGCAGACGTAGCGACCGCCCTGATTGGTACCGGTGTACCGGCCATTGCGGACGGTGGAATTCGATATTCCGGCGATGTTTCAAAGGCCATTGCTGCAGGCGCCCATACGGTCATGATGGGCTCGATGTTCGCGGGCACGGAAGAAGCCCCTGGCGAAGTAATTTTGTATCAAGGTCGCTCCTACAAGAGCTATCGCGGCATGGGCTCACTTGGGGCCATGCAGGACGGTGCAGCGGATCGTTACTTTCAGGACCCGGCAAACAATGCCGACAAGCTGGTGCCCGAAGGTATAGAGGGTCGTGTGGCCTACAAAGGTGGTTTGGGGAGTATTCTGTATCAACTCTGCGGGGGCTTGCGCTCAAGCATGGGCTACCTCGGTTGCGCCAATATCGAAGAGCTCCGCGAAAAGGCCGAGTTTGTACAAATCACTTCGGCCGGGATGCGTGAATCCCATGTCCATGACGTGCAAATCGTCAAGGAAGCGCCTAACTACCGCTCGGACTAATTGCAATGGCGATCACTGCAATGCATGACAAGATTTTGATTTTGGATTTCGGCTCGCAAGTCACTCAACTGATTGCACGTCGAGTTCGCGAAGCCCAAGTCTATTCCGAGGTGCATCCTTGTGATGTAAGCGAAGCCTTTATCACCGACTTCATTCGAAACAAGGGTGGCAAGGGCATCATTCTCTCGGGCAGCCACGCCAGCGCGTATGAAGAAAGCACCGACAAGGCACCGGACTGCGTGTTCAAGCTCGGCGTACCCGTACTCGGCATTTGCTACGGCATGCAGACCATGGCGCATCAGCTCGGCGGCAAGGTCGAAGCGGCGCCCACGGTCGACGGCATTGCCAAGCGCGAGTTCGGCTATGCCGAGGTGCGTGCGCGCGGCCACACCAAACTGTTCCGAGACATTCAAGATTTTGTAACGGTCGAAGGGCAGGGCATGCTCAAGGTGTGGATGAGCCATGGCGACAAGGTCACGGAATTGCCGCCAGGTTTCAAGCTTATGGCCAGCACCTCCTCGTGCCCGATTGCCGGTATGGCAGACGAGGATCGAGGCTTTTACGCGATTCAATTCCATCCCGAGGTGACGCACACCCTCCAAGGCCCCGCGATATTCAAGCGCTTCGTGCGCGATATTTGCGCCTGCAAAGGCGACTGGATTATGGGCGACTACATCGCGGAAGCGGTGGCCAAGATTCGCGAGCAGGTGGGTAGTGAGCATGTGTTACTGGGCCTCTCTGGCGGAGTAGATTCTTCCGTCGCAGCCGCCTTGATCCACCGCGCCATCGGAGATCAACTCACGTGCGTGTTCGTTGACCATGGTCTTTTGCGCCTCAACGAAGCGCAAATGGTGAAGGACATGTTCGTCGGCAAGCTCCATGCTCGAGTCATTGCTGTCGATGCGAGTGTGCAATTTCTTGGACATCTGAAAGGCGTGACGGATCCTGAGCAAAAACGCAAAATTATTGGACGCGAGTTTGTCGAAGTGTTCCAGGCTGAAGCCGCCAAGCTCAAAGCCGAAGGCGGCACCGCGCCTAAGTGGCTAGCCCAAGGCACGATTTACCCGGACGTGATTGAATCAGGTGGCGCCAACAGCAAGAAAGCTGTCACGATCAAGAGTCATCATAATGTGGGTGGCTTACCAGCGAGCTTGGGCTTGAAGCTACTTGAGCCTTTACGCGAGTTGTTTAAGGACGAGGTGAGGGCGCTCGGGCTGGCCTTGGGTCTGCCGCGGGAGATGGTCTATCGCCACCCCTTTCCTGGACCGGGGCTTGGAGTGCGCATTCTCGGTGAGGTGAAGCGCGAATATGCGGATTTGCTGCGCCGAGCCGACGACATATTTATTCATGAACTGTGGAATACCAAGGATGTCGACGGGCAAAGTTGGTATGACAAAACCTCCCAGGCTTTTGCAGTGTTTTTGCCGGTGAAGTCGGTGGGTGTGATGGGTGATGGGCGCACCTACGATTATGTGGTGGCCTTGCGCGCGGTGCAGACGAGCGATTTTATGACGGCGGATTGGGCCGAGCTGCCCTATGACTTACTCAAGCGGGTATCGTCTCGGATAATTAACGAAGTCCGGGGTATCAATCGGGTGACTTACGATATTTCTAGTAAGCCACCGGCTACGATTGAGTGGGAGTGATTTTTCTCCTGTGATAGAAGTTGTGGTTTCAAAGCTGATCGGATTCCAAGATTCGGAGCTCGACGGCGGTAACGCCGGGACGCCCGGAGTTTGGTCAACGAGATTCATTGCGCAGTAAATATTGCTGTTTTGTCGTCTGTCAATACGGACAAATTAGAACGGTAATTCGTCATCGGGTGCGGCAATCGTTCTCGGCGCAGTCGCATGTTTTGTTCTGGCTTCGATTGATTTGATGAAGCGGATCGAACTGGCAACGTGGTTGAAGATGAGCAGGCTTTCCTCGTAGTTGAGGATCGGGTTGTCATGGGCCAGGCTCTTGTTGTTGCGAACGTCACTGAAGGCTTCGAGCACAGAGATGCTGGATTTCAGGATGCGCTCGGTCATCACCGATTCAAGGTGACCAGCTTCGCGTAGGCGTTTCACATATTCGCCAAAAATGCTGTGTAAAGCTTTGTCGCGGTTGACTTCAACGCCACGCTGTTCGCACAGTGTGCGCACGTATTTGATGACGAACGTGTGCAGCCGATCCAGAGCTGCTTCGGGCTCGTTTTTCTCGATGGCTTCGCGCACGTGTTGGGCAACCGTTTCAAAGTCGCGCTCGTCGACCGTGGCGGTC
>JANLRI010000212.1:0-3095 GCA_031361565.1 Betaproteobacteria bacterium
AACTCGCAAACCCCATCCAGGCGCCAAGTGCAACCTTTTCCCTAGCAAACATTTTCTTCAGTTTATTGGCGCGCATTTCTTATACCTTTCTACGAGCTGTTCTTTAGAACTTTCGTGATCTCTCTAAGCATCTATGCGCGGGATTTTGCCTTGGCCTCCAAGACGCGATCTACCATGATCCCAGCCTGTCCGAGGTACTGTTTGGGGTCACACAGCGTCGCAAGTGCATCTCGATCTAGATGCTTGTTAATCTCCGGGTGTTCGCACAAAAGGTCAAGCAAATGGCGGTTTTGTTTGAGCGCCTCTCTGCAAATATCGTACACCAGGTCATGAGCATATTCGCGCCCGATGTAGCGGCCTAGGCCCATCATGACCGCTTCTGACATCACCAAGCCATTGGTCATATCGATGTTGCTACGCATTCGTGCGACATCCACTTCTAAGCCCTCAAGCAATTGGCGCGATTGCTTGAGCGCACCCGCTATTAGGCAGAAGGCCTCAGGCAACACAATCCACTCGATCTCCCAAGGGCCGGTCGAGCGTTCATGGTCGGCGACCATAGCATCCATGAGAGCCGCAGCGTGTTGGCGTACTACCGAAATTGAGGCGTGGATATAGCAGCTCGCAATGGGGTTGCGTTTTTGAGGCATGGTGCTGCTTGAGCCTCGGCCATGATGATAGGGCTCGAAAACCTCACCGACCTCGGTTTGCATCATGAGCTTCACATCCATCGACAGCTTGCCCAAAGTGCCACCGACCAAGCCCAAAAACGCGCCCACCTCCGCAATGCAATCGCGAATCGTGTGCCAGGCAATCAGGGGTTGGCCCAAACCTAGTTCGGCACATACTCCTGCCTGCGTTTCCATAGCACCTTTTTCCAAAGAAGCCAGAGTACCGGCGGCGCCCGCGAACTCGCCCACTAATACACGCGGCTTGAGTTGCGCGAGCCTTTCTTGGTGGCGCAAGATGGCCGACAACAAGCCTGCCATTTTGTAGCCAAAGGTGACCGGAATCGCTTGCTGTAGATTGCTCCGGCCGATCATTGGCGTATCGCGGTGATCCGTCGCCAGCCTGGCCAAGGCATTGGCAATGGCGGCCAGCTCACCTTCAACCAAGGCTAGGCCTTCGCGGATCAAGAGCGCTGTTGCAGTGTCCGTGATGTCCTGAGTTGTTGCGCCCCAGTGGCAGTACTCGCCCAGTTTGTCTTTGCAAAGCGCATTAAGTTGTGACACTACACCCAGAATTGGATACCCAATTCTTTCGGTCTGTGCACGCAATTTCAGCATGTCAATCTTGGCGATTTGGCAATGGCTCATGATCTCGTCGGCCGCTTCTTGCGGAATGAGACCTAGCTGGCCCTGGACTTTGGCGAGCGCATGCTCAATGTCTAAGTACTTTTGAGTACGGTTTTCGTCGGACCAGACCTGGCGCATTTCATCAGTACTGAAGATGCCTTGAAAAATAATGGAGTCAATAATCGAAGCGGCCATTCAGGTTCCCATCAATTCTTGTTGTTGTAAATTCCGAATGCTTTACTTGAGCGTGGCCGTCGCATCCATTGTCAACCACCCCTCGTGGTCGCTGGCCCATAAACGAATGCTCTTGCTGTCCGCGCTAGGTTCAGCTTGCACATTAAATGGATTGAGATCGAAGGTTGGGCGAATTGCCTTAAAGCGAAAGTTTTTCACCTGCGCGTCGGGCTGCTCCCGGCGCAGCAAATCGAGTAATAGGGTAGCGATCAGGGGGCCGTGCACAATCAGGCCCGGATAACCCTCAACTTGGGTCACATAGCGGCGATCATAATGAATGCGATGGCCGTTGAAAGTGAGGGCGGAATATCGAAAAAGGAAGGCCTCGTCGGCCACAATACGCCTTCGCCAAGTCGCTTCCGTGGGCGCCAGAGTCGGTGCTGGTGGAGTGTCGACGGCGTTTTGAGCCTCGCGATAGACAATTTCGTGAAACTCCGTGATCGAAGGCTTAATTGCTCCATTGCAAAAAAGCTCGTGCTTTACTTTAACGAACACCAGTTTGCCAGTGCGTCCTGATTTTTCGCTCACATCCTCAATTGTTGAGGTTCGCGAAACCTTGTCCCCGACCTGGATCGGTGCGTTGAACTCAAGTTGGCTCCCCGCCCACATTCGGCGTGGAAGCGGCACCGGGGGTAAGAAGCCGCCTTTCACCGGATGTCCGTCTTCGCTTAAAATGGATTGCCGATACAACGGCAAAAAGTACAGCCAATGCCAGAGCAGTGGTAAGGGCGTGCCCTTGGTGACCTCCCGTGCAGCATAGTCAAGCGTAGCGTCCATGGCTTTGACCGGGGTCGCAGTGATGTCGTCCTCGACAGTTTCATGACGACCGATCCATTGCTTCGGGTCGACGTTTTCAGTGGTGTAGGTTGTGTTCATGGTCGATATTATGAAACATACGCGTAGACCCTAAGAAACGCCGATTCACTATTCGTTCGTAATCAGTACATGGCGAGTAGGGTTGAGGGATACTTCGGGCGATGACACATGCCATTTCCTCTCGGCAACCCGAAGGGTCCCCGGTTGTTAGGTCTCTCCCGATTGGCGCCTGCAATGCGCATTGCCATATATTTGGGCCTAGCGAGCGCTTTCCGTATGCTGTGAATGCGCCTTTCGTGCCCAAACACGCTGCACCTAAGGAAGACTTGTATGCGCTAAATGATCGTCTCGGTCTACAGCGCTGCGTCGTGGTGCAGTCCACCTGTCATGGCCTGGATAACTCGGTGAGTGAAGACGCTATCGCTGGTCGCACGCGCGATTATCGCGGCATCGCACTCTTGGCTAGCAATGTTTCCAAGGCAGAATTGCAAAGATTGGATCGAGCCGGTTTTCGTGGCGTGCGGTTTAACTTCATGGGTCATCTCGGCGGCCAAACACCAATCGAAGAGGTGCTGGCACTGGCAGCACGCATTGAACCACTAGGCTGGCACCTTCAGGTACACGTCTCGCCGAATCACATCACCGATTTCGGCATGGACTTGAGACGTTAGCCTCTTACCGACCACAAAGAACAAAAAGTAATCATCCAAGACACACTGGGCATGCAACAGAAACAATATAAAAACCTTC
>JANLRI010000278.1:0-3239 GCA_031361565.1 Betaproteobacteria bacterium
CCTGCATTGACACACCAAAGCCCCGCGCAACCATCTAAAATTTCGCGTCCGTCCATCGATTCATAAAACATGCCCTTGGCCTTCGCCAGGATACGCGGATTGGATTTGAACTGGCGGTTTGCCGTAAAAGGCATCCACCAAGAGTTCATATCCAGGTTTTGCGTGGCATTCAGGGCTTTTAACTGTTCGCGGTCTGGTGCATTCATGGCCAGGGCTCCTTATAGTTGGTCACAACACGCTCAACATTTGAGCAAGGCCAGTTGCGACACATTTTAGTGAATCGAATAATGGAAATGACAAGCATAGCCCAAACTACGCTTGCCATATACTTAGATACTCAAACTAATTTCAAAAACAGACGGTTTGACCTTACAACCGACCAGCAGCGGGCATTTAAGTCGCGCAATTCTGGTCTTGTCACAGCTTTTGGCGGAAACGAGTTACAAATTCATGCGGCGGCGCAGTAAAAGCAATTTGAATCTTGCCGATTCAGTACAGGCCTTGGCGACGATTGGCGAACAGAGTGTCCTAGAGAGTTCAGCCTCTGCGGTCATTGAAGTTATTCCGGCGGTCATGGACACCATGCGCGCCAGCCTCCGAAGCCATGTTGGGGATCAGCTTACCGTCCCGCAATTCCGGTGTTTGGCCTTTATTTCCCGCCATGCCGGCTGTACTGTTTCCGAAGTTTCCGCGTTTATGGGCGTCACCAAGGCGACCGCATCGGTCATGGTGGATCGCCTGATGAGAGCGGGCACTATCCTTGTCGTGAACGACACTACAGACCGGAGACGCTCCTTATTGCACATGAGCAGCCCGGGCCGCACACAGTTACTAGCCATACGCGCAGAGGCTCGCAAAGATTTTGCTCAAGCAATGACTGGCCTCTCTGCCCAGGAGCTCACCATGCTCAATGCCGGTCTCGAGATCCTCCGTAAAACTTTTCGACACCAACAAATGCCTTTGCGCGATATGAAAAAACTGATATCAAACACTGAAATTCTGCCGTCGTAGTAGCCTATAAATCCTACTCAATTAATCCTACCCGATAAATCTGAACACAATTCCGAACGAACGATAAAGATCCGCAATGAAGATGTACAAACACAACGAGACACATGTCACTCACATGCTTGCGTTCGCCCACAAAAAGACTTTCTTAGCAACGACCATTGGCGCGCTTTGTGCGCTGGCCTTGGTGGCCTGTGGGGCCAAGACCGAAACTCCGTCCCCCACACCTCAGACAGCTCCCAATGCGGCGGGCCAAACGGGCACCAGTCCGGCGACGCCCGCACCAGGTGGAAGTCCAGCCGCAGGCGGCAGCCCGACTACTGGCCCGGCTAGTAATGGCGCCGGGGTCCAAAGCAATAATGCAGGTGCAGGTGCAGGTGCAGGTGCAGGTGCAGGTTCAGGTGCAAGTTCAGGTGCATCGGGTAACGCGAGTCCTGGCAGCGCTGCAGGACCAGGCAAGACTGGCGCTGCGGGTGGAGCCAGTGGGCCACCCATCAGTATCACCAGCGTGCGTGCACTGCAAAAAGACCTGCCGATTTTCTTGCAGGCAACCGGTGCAGTCACACCCGTGTCGAGTGTCGATATTCGTTCTCAAATGACCAGTGTGGTGACCATGGTCCACATTAAAGAGGGGCAATTCGTTCGAAAAGGCGAGCTACTTTTCACACTCGACGCTCGGCCTGATGAGGCCAACGTGACTAAGGCACAAGCTCAAGTAGCGAAGTCCGTGGCTCAAATCGCGAAGGACGAAGCCGCACTCGCGGAAACGCAAAGGCAACTCGCCAGAAGCAAACAACTGGTCGAAAAGAACTTTGTGTCGCAGGGTGCTTTGGATACCGCGCAATCCAACGTAGACGCTCAAATGGCCGTGATTGCCGCCGACAAGGCCGCTCTCGATGCCGACAAAGCGGCTTTGGCCTCGGCCAGAATTCCCTTGACCTATAGCCGTATTGTGGCGCCCAGCAATGGTCGAATCGGTACAATTTCCGTCTTTGGAGGGAGTGCCGTGCAGGCTAATCAAACCCCGATGGTCACGATTACTCAGCTCGACCCGATTGCCGTGGCCTTCAATCTTCCGCAACGCAACCTCAGCAGTGTTTTGTCGATCTTGAAGTCTGGAGGCGCTCAGGTCCATGTGACCTTCCCAGAATCCGGCAAAAGTGTCAATGGCAAACTCAACTTTGTCGACACCAACGTCGACACCAATTCGGGCACAGTTAAAGCAAAGGCACTGTTCGATAACCGCGATCAAGCGCTTTGGCCAGGCGCCTTCGTCAATGTAAGCGTACAAATTGAGGCGATCAAAGACGCCATCGTGATTCCGCAATCCACCGTCATTCAAACGGTACGCGGCTCGATCGTGTATGTCATCGACAAAGAAAACAAAGCCTCGGTGCGCCCTGTGCAAATTGTTCAAAGCTACGGGGAAGAGGCGGCCGTGACCGGTTTAAAACCTGGTGAAAGAATCGCCCTCGACGGTCGACAAAACTTACGACCTGGCTCCACGGCCCTTGAACGCCCGCGTGACGGCGCTGGCAAGGGCGGCGGCAAGGGTAGCGAAAAAGGTGGCGCTGATAAGAGTGGCGATAAGCCCGCTGGCAAACCCTCTGAAAAGTCTGCCGAGAAATCAAGCGAGAAAGCAAAACCATGAACCTTTCTGAACTCTTTATCCGCCGTCCCGTGATGACGGTCCTGCTCAATTTGGGTTGGGTCGTAGCAGGCGTGATCGCCTACCGTCAAATTCCGGTGGCGGCCTTGCCGAGTTACGACACGCCGGTGATCAGCGTGGTCGGCATCTTGCCAGGCGCGAGTCCAGAGAATATGGCTGTTTCGATGGCCCTTCCCCTTGAGAAACAATTTCAGACGATTCCGGGTCTGGCCACGATTAGCTCAAGCAGCACTTTAGGCAATACGGCCCTTACCTTAGAGTTTGAGGAAGGCCGCAATATTGATGCGGCGGCGGTCGACGTTCAAGCGGCCTTGCTCAGAGCCCAGCGAACCCTCCCGGTTGAGATGACCATTCCGCCGTCCTACCGCAAGGTCAATCCTGCTGATGCACCGGTGCTGATCATTGCCATGACCTCGCCGTCCATGCAGCTCTCGGATTTGCAGGACTATGCCGAGCATTTGATCTCGCCAACGCTGTCGACCATCACGGGTGTGGCTCAAGTCAATATCTTTGGCGCTAAGCGCTACGCCATTCGAGTTCGCGTGTTACCCGAAGCGCTGGC
>JANLRI010000317.1:0-3725 GCA_031361565.1 Betaproteobacteria bacterium
CTCTGGCGCACCTGCTCCCTTCTTGATTTATCAAGAATCCAGCCTCGTGATCCGTGCCATACGCGATTACTTCACTGCCGACATCGGCGAGATCTTGATCGACACCGACGACATCTATGAACAGGCTCGCCAGTTCATGGGCTATGTCATGCCGGACGCTTTGCATAAGGTCAAGCGCTACAAAGAGGACGTGCCGCTCTACTCACGTTTCCAGATCGAACACCAGGTTGAAACGGCTCATTCCCGTGTCGTGCCCCTGCCCTCTGGCGGTGCGATTGTGATCGATCATACCGAGGCACTGGTTGCGATTGACGTCAACTCGGCGCGCTCGACGAAGGGTTCGGACATCGAAGAAACTGCCCTGCGCACGAACCTGGAAGCCGCTGATGAAGCCGCTCGCCAGATGCGTTTACGCGATTTGGCGGGTCTGATCGTGATCGACTTTATCGACATGGAAAACTCCAAGAACCAGCGCGAAGTCGAGCAACGTTTAAAAGACGCACTGCATGTTGATCGTGCCCGTGTACAACCCGGCAAGATTTCTCGTTTCGGTTTGATGGAGTTATCCCGCCAGCGTTTGCGTCCAGCGCTCAACGAAGGCTCCCACATGACTTGCCCACGCTGTAATGGCACGGGTGTCATTCGCGATGTGGAATCGTCGTCCCTGCACTCCCTGCGAGTGATTCAGGAAGAGGCGATGAAAGAAAACACTGCGGCCGTCTATATGCAGGTACCGGTCGATGTCGCCACGTATCTACTCAATGAGAAGCGCGCCGAAATCGCCAAGCTGGAAGCCAAGCTCAAGGTTGAGGTGGTTCTCATTCCCAATAAGTTCCTGGAAACGCCTCACTACAAAGTGGAACGCCTACGCCATGACGACGAACGCCTGAACGATATCAAGTCAAGCTTCTCTCTGGTGGCCGTACCCAGCGATGACGACTCCTATATGCAAAGAAAGCTCGAGCCACAAAAGCCTCGCCAAGAAGCCGTGGTTAAGAACTTCACACCCGACCAACCTGCGCCTGCAGCAACGCCTAAACCCGTTCTGGCGCCAGTGGTAGCACCAGCTCCCGTTCAAGTGCAAACCATCATCTCCAAGCCCATGCAGCAAGGTGAAGGCTTCTTTGGCAAGATCATGGGCTGGTTCCGTAATAAGCCTGCCAATGAAGCGCAGGCTTCACCTGCAACAGCCGGTGCTTCTGCCGCAGCGGGCACTCCAGGTGCTGCCAGAGAAGGTGGCCGCGAAGCTAACCCGCGTCGCAATGAACGTGGTGATCGTGGCCCGAGAAATGATCGTGGTGATCGCGGCCCTCGTGGCGATCGTCCTCCACGTGGGGACCGTCCTGCGCGTCCCGAAGGGGAAGCCCGTGGTGAAGGCCAAGAGCGCGGAGATCGTCCTCGTCGTGGTGAGCGTGGTCCTCGTGCTGATCGTCCTGAAGGCGGAGATCGTCCCGATCGCCAGGCCCCACAGGAGCGTACTGAGCGTATAGAAGGTGCGGCACCGAGTGATCGTCCTGAACGTGGCCCGAGGCCTGATCGTCCCCGTCGTGGTGAAGGCAGAGGCGAAGGCCGTAACGAAAATCGTGGTGAAGCCGGGCAAGAGCCCCGTCCGGAAGGTCGCGGCGAACCCCGTGCAGAAGGCGCTCGTGACGAGAATCGCAACCAGGGTCGCGGTGAAGGTCGTCAAGGTGGTCGCGGACGTGGTCCTCGCAATGCAGAAGGTGGCGTAGAGCGTCGTCCCGAAGCCGCGGCACTTGCCCCTGAAGCGGACACTACGCAACAGGTTGTACTCGGCTCCGTAGGTTATGCCACCGGCATTTCGGCACCCGACACCACCACCCAAGTGAGCTTCAACGCGGATCAAGAAGAGAGCAGCACTGGCGAACCTCAATCCGACGTAGAAGGTGGCGACGACGCGCGCCGAGGTAGCCGCCGTCGTCGCGGTCGTGGTCGTGGAGATCGCGGCCCGCGTAGCGAAGGCAATGGCACGGACAACGCGCCTCAAGAGATGGACGGCCAGCGTGAACAGGCGAGCCTGGATCTCGGCCAGCCGGCCCAGAGCATGCCAGCCCAGAGCGAACCCGTTCAAAGCGAGCCCGTTCAAAGCGCGCCCGTTCAGAGCCTGCCAGCTCAGGTGGCCTTTGCAACCGGCGTCGTTGCGGCCACGGCGGTGGCGGCTACTGCGGTTGCGGCTGATGCTGCGTTCTCGCCAGCCGTCGCTCCAGCTTCTGTAGCTCCAGCACCAGAGGCTTTTCAACAAGTAGCGCCAGCTCCAATAGCCGCGCCAATGCCGATAGCTACCCCAGCGCCAGCTCCGGTGTCAGCCTCGGTTGCAGCTCCGGTGTCAACCCCAGTTGCAGCTCCGACCCCAGCCCCGAGAGTCGCTCCGGCTCCCGTGGCCGTACCTGACATGGTCAGCCCGGCCGTGGTCAAACAAGCGGTCGACGGAGCAGGTCTACAATGGATTGAAACCAAGGCCAGCAGTGTTGCGCCCGCGGCAGAGGTTTTTGTTCCTCAGCCTCGGCCAGTGCGTCAGCGTAAGCCTAAAACAGTGATCGCCGACGAACCCTTGCAGCAAGTTGAAACAGGTCCGAAGGATAACTAGGTCTTGAGGCGTCCCTAGTGTGGTGAGTCACTACACTAGGGTCTGCGCAGCGTCGCTTTTGACTTTTGGTTATGCTGCTCGGAAGATAAGCCAGCTTCTCGGATGCGATCCTTTTTAGAACTCACCTTCAGCACTCAAAAGTAGTCATGGGCGAACCCTCAGTCAATTCTTCTGGCGATGAAAAGCGAATAACCGCTCCAGCGGATTCATCGGGCCAGCTCAAGCGCATCATCCCGATTGCGGATCAGCGCTACGGTGCCGCGCTTCCGAGAATTCCCCTGCAGGTGCCGGGGCCGGGCCAAATTCCAAGTTTATTGACCGATACGCGCCAGCGCCGCCTGCACGATTTGCGAATCTCGGTCACTGATCGCTGCAATTTTCGCTGCACGTATTGCATGCCGAAGTCGGTATTCGACAAGGATTACCAATTCCTGCCGCAATCTTCCCTGTTAAGTTTTGAAGAGATGACCCGGGTGGCCAAAATATTTGTGGCCTCAGGTGTCGAAAAATTACGCCTTACGGGTGGCGAACCTCTGCTCCGTAAGAATATCGAAAAGCTCATTGAAATGCTTTCCGAGTTGCGTACGCCCGATGGCGAACCGGTGGACATCACTCTCACCACCAATACGTCGATCTTGCCCAAGAAGGTGCAGGCGCTGAAAGCGGCAGGCCTGAAACGCATCACCGTGAGCTTGGACAGTCTCGATGATGCCATTTTCCGCGCCATGAACGATGTCGATTTTCCGGTCGCCGATGTGCTCAGAGGCATTGATGCCGCTCATGCGGCAGGGTTGAGCCCGCTTAAAATCAACATGGTGGTTAAAAAAGGCCTGAACGATCAGGAAATTTTGCCGATGGCACGCTACTTCAAGGGCAGCGGCCACATTGTTCGCTTCATTGAATTCATGGACGTTGGTAGCTCCAATGGTTGGCGCATGGACGATGTCATGCCAAGTGCCGATATTGTCAAGCGAATCAACCAGGAATTCCCCTTGGCAGCATTCGACGCCAACTACGAAGGTGAAGTTGCTGAGCGTTGGCGCTATTTGGATGGTAGTGGTGAAATCGGCGTGATCTCCTCAGTGACTCAGGCGTTTTGTTCAAGCTGCTCCAGAGCGCG
>JANLRI010000345.1:0-9722 GCA_031361565.1 Betaproteobacteria bacterium
GATCGACTGCACGCTGGCGATTGCTCAGCGACCCGAAAGGCCCGCCGCAACAGGAATGGAACTTCGTCGCAAAATTGGAAACTCGATGGTGGTGGATGTTTTCCTACATACGGTTTCATCATTTTATAACAAGCCCGATTCGCTCTGTGCTTAATCGTCAAAATAGTTAATGTGGGAAATGAGAATGTCTTGTCGAATGCTGTAAACTGGTTGTATGAGGTCAGCGGACACCTACGGCCAGTCGTTTAACGGAATGACAGTCTCGAACGATCTAAGGGTATTTACCGCTGACGGTCCGCTGGCAGCGGGGGATAGGGTTCGGATCCACCACTGGATTAAGCGAGGGGCAATCTCCCCGGAAATTCACACGTTCGCACAAGACCTCCCCTTCGGGAGGAGTGGGCGGTACTTGCGCCATCCCCTGCGCACAATAGAAGCCCACCGAAGGGTTTCTTTTGAAGCTCGCCGCAAATTCACTGGGACTTCTGTGGTGTACCGGCAGGTTTCACCATTTTCCAGAGGGAGTCTCGAACAGCAGGCTTTACGGCGGTCCGGATTCGGGGTGTTTGACTTTGACGACGCTCTTCATCTTGACAAAAGGAAGGGAGTTGGAGCGCTTCTGGCACCAGCCGTCAAAGCTCAGAAAACAGTTGAGTGGGCCAACCGGGTGGTCGCGGGGAACGAATTCCTTGCCGAGTGGGCCGCCGACTTCTGCCGCGATGTGGTTACGATCCCCAGCTGTGTCGAACCAGAAGAGTACGAGCAGAAA
This sequence comes from Betaproteobacteria bacterium, assembly GCA_031361565.1. Classification (GTDB taxonomy): domain Bacteria; phylum Pseudomonadota; class Gammaproteobacteria; order Burkholderiales; family Burkholderiaceae_E; genus JAPOKJ01. The sequence continues at coordinate 770 of JANLRI010000345.1, forward strand.
TCCGACTATTCGCTGTCCGCCTCACCACGCATTGGATGGATCGGGTCATGGTCGACGGAGCCTTATCTGGACGATGTCGCGGATTCGTTGTTAATTGCGAACAAGGAATTTGGAGCCAAGTTAATAATAGTTGGTGCGGTGGGAACTGTGCGGCCGAGGCTGGAGGCAATAGTGGAGCGGCATGTTTGGAGTGAAACCTCCGCCAATTTGTTAGCCGCCACATTTGATGTGGGGATCATGCCGTTGGCTAGCAGTCCTTACGAGCACGGAAAATGCGGGTACAAACTTCTTCAGTACGGTGCTGCTGGAGTTCCAGTCATCGGCTCACCAGTCGGTACTAACAAGTCGATTCTTCGTCGGTTCGAGGCCTCGGCCCCTGTCACGACCAGAGAGTGGTCCGATTCGCTGCTCGATCTGCTTGGAGCGACATCAGAAGAGCGTCATCGGTTGGGTGCGAGAGCAAGGTCCATAGTTCAGCGAGATTTTAGTTATCAACGATGGCAAGACGAGTGGGTTTCTGCGATAACGGGGGTCGACACTCATGGACCAGATCCTCGAAGATTTTGAATCGTCCCCGTTTGTCACATTAGAATTTGCAGGTGACTAGCGGCCCGACGGTTAATAACATCCACAAAGCGACGGTTTCGGGTTTTGGTGAGGAATGGGCGAAGTTTGACCAGCGTGCTCTCCCGCAAGGCGAGGCGCGCGAAATTTTCGAATCGTACTTTTCGCTTGTTGATTGGTCAACCCTTCCTGTGGGGTCTATCGCACTGGATGTTGGCTGTGGTTCAGGGCGATGGGCTGCCCAAGTAGCTCAACGAGTTGGCCGGCTCCACCTAATCGATGCCTCCCCGCTCGCCCTGAGTGTGGCGCGCCTCAATTTGTCAGAGTTTACAAACTGCGAGTTCCATGAATCTTCAGTCGACGAAATTCCGCTTCCCGATGGATCAGCCGACTTGGTCTATTCATTGGGGGTTTTACATCATGTTCCAGACACCTCTTTAGCTATTTATGCAGCTGTCAAAAAACTCAAGGTGGGAGGCATCTTTTTAGTTTATCTATATTACAGATTTGATAATCGACCACTTTGGTTTAGTTGGCTCTGGAGGATTTCGGATCAGTTGCGAAGACTTGTTTCGTCGCTACCTTTTAGGATTAGAGCAATCGCAGCCGATCTGCTGGCAGTTGGTGTTTACTTTCCGTTTGCTTCTCTTGCAAAATTATTGGAACGGACTGGCAAAGATGTGTCAAGTTTTCCTTTGTCGTTTTATCGAGACAAGTCGTTCTACACAATGCGCACGGATGCATTGGACCGATTCGGCACGAAATTGGAACAAAGGTTTACGAAGGAGGAAATTCTTGCGATGCTCCAAATTGCAGGACTTACAGACATCCGGTTTCGCGAGTCCGAGCCGTTTTGGTGTGCGACAGGAGTGCGCAACGGCTGATCCTACCTTAGTGAAATGCGATATCCGGGAAGTGGCGACGGTGATCCCGTAGAATTGTACGTTTTATTTTTCGTATTTCGACCACCTGGTCTAACGTCTTTTTTGAGTTTTTGTTCACGTGCGAAGGATAGAGACGCAATGAGAAAAACCAAATACGGGCTTCTGTACCTATCGAGCGTCCCGGCGTTGTCGACTGTTAACGCGAGTAAGTAACAACTCGAGATTCCCCAGGTCCCGGCCATAAGGCCTACCGAGTTTATCGTAGGTTTTCGGAACGACCTCAGTGTGTTCGCGATGAGTAATATTAAAAATAACCCACTAAGTATTTGTATGATCTGAGCCAGTGTGGTTGGCCTTCTCCAAGGGTCCGTTGCAAATAATGCTCTCGGCAAAGCCTTCCACAGGAATCTTGAAGTCCAAACCGGTTCCAGGTCGGACCCCCCGCCGAAATCCTGTGGGCGTCTAATATGGTTCTCAAGAACGAAAGACGCGGCAACAGCGAGCGAGGCCAGCGCCATGGCGACTTTCAATGCTCGAGATGCCGTTTGCCGGGGTTTTCGCAGGAGAACGATCGAGAAAACGAAAACCAAACAAAGACTTGCAAGTTGCGGCCGGAACAGGGTTGCAATACCCAAGCCTCCCATGGCAAAGAGGTATTTGGATTTCAAAACATAGTAAAATCCAATACTTAATCCGAGGGTAACGTACGGCTCTTTAAAGTTGCCCGAGTTCCAGAAGAGGAGAGAAGGAAAGATTCCGGTCGTGATTGCAAAGCTGAGTGAACGAAGTTTTTGAGCTTCTATAGCTAGGCTGACAAGTTGATAGGCAACTATAGACAGAAGGGCTCCAAGTAGTGATGCTGTAAGTAATATCGAGCCCGGCCCTGGCACGAAGCTTATACCCGCATTCACTAGCTGAATTCCCGCGTTCTTTAATAACAGTCTGGTTGCCGAGTTGGTGTTTCGATTCGCAATAGCTACGCCCGAATTAACGTAGTAGGTTGCGTCCCAAGTTTTCACTACTATCGAGGTAGTTGTAATCCAGCTGGCGCCGATTTTTACAAGAATTAACAAAGAGTAAAATCGAGCCGTTGGGCGGGACAACCTTTGGTTTAGTCTGAGAAAAATAAAGAGAGGAATAAGGAGGACAAGGATGCGCACTACTTAACCTTAAGTACGTTTGGTCGCACCGATCGGGTCATTAATTCTTCATCCAACGCTCGTACCAGGCTTGGAACATCAAAACGGTCCAAAGTCGATGGTGCCAATTGGTCCTGCCGCTCAGGTGTTCGTCCCAGTGTTTTCGGACTACAGAAATATCAAAAAGTTCGTGGCGATTAAGTGAAGCGGGCGAGAGCAGATCCTCTGCCCACGGCCGGAGCGGGCCTCTCAACCAACTTTCCAACGGGATGCCGAAACCTGTCTTCGGCCGTTCCCAGAGTTCCCGCGGAACGTGAGCGGCCAGCACATCTCTTACTACCCTTTTGCCCTGCCCCTCGCCCACTTTTAAATTCAGTGGAAGAGACCACGCAAATCCGAATAGCTCAGGGTCAAGGAAAGGAACTCGGGTTTCAAGGCTCGCTGCCATTGCTGCTCGATCAACCTTGGTCAAGATGTCGTTAGGCATGTAGTGGGTCGTATCATGGATCATCATTTGTTCGACGAAGGAAAATCGGGAGTCGAGATCGATTGCCGAGGATTTCTTGTCACTCAATAAACCAGCGCTCTCGGGCCACACCGAAAGCATGTTCCCGTAAAGCACAGCGTCGCTCTCCGCCGAAAGCAGAAGCGCGAGTTTGTGAGCTTGAACCCCGACTCCGCCTTTCTTGGATTTCATGGGTTTAGGCCCTTTCGAAGCCAGTGCTCCGATACGATCCCATTGCGCAGGCGGCACCGAAAGAATTGAGCGCCCGATTAATTTCCTGAAAGCCAGGGGAATTCGTTGAACTTTCGCGGCGTGGCTTTCGACGAGGAAGTAACGGTGATAACCCCCAAAAAGCTCATCTCCAGCGTCTCCTGAAAGTGCCACCGTCACAGAGTTCCGGGCCATGGCAGCGACCAGATGGGTGGGGATCTGAGATGAATCCGAAAACGGTTCACAATACATCTGTGCGAGTTGCGGAATCACATCTAAGGCCTTTTTCGAGTCCACAATCAGCTCGGTGTGGTCGGTTCCGAGATGGCGAGCGACGGCTGCAGCCTCGGTGGCTTCGCTCATGTGATCCTCCTGAAACCCAATCGTGAAGGTCTTTACGTTCGACGGCGCGATGTTCTGGCACATCATGGCTACGATCGCCGATGAGTCAATGCCGCCAGACAAGAACGCTCCGACGGGGACATCAGCGACCATGCGGTCTGCTACCGCTTTCTTGAGCAACTCCTCGCAAGCTCTCGCCGCTTCAACGGGCCCGTAGTCAACCGGGTTTAGGCGCGCGGTGTTTGCTTGTTCGGCAGAATCCCAGTACCGAAACACTTCGGGGCTCTTAATCAGGCGCCCGTCGGCATCAAGTCTCATCAACACGGCGGTACCCGAATCGACCTGGAAAACATTTTCATAGATGGACCGAGGACTCGCTACCGCCCCGAACCGCACGTAGTCGGCCAATGAAGTTTGATCGATCGTTATCGGCCAGTTAACCAACGAGCGGATTGCCTTTAGTTCACTAGCAAATGCGACGCGCCCGTAGCCTGGGGGCCCTACGGTCCAATACAGCGGCTTCTCTCCGAATCGATCCCGGCACAGCCACAAGTCTCCAGTATCGATGTTGTGTGCCGCAAACGCCCACATTCCCGAGAGCTGGGAAACCGCAGTGAGGACACCGCTTTTCGCTATGAGTTCAAGTAACACCTCGGTATCCGAAGTGCCCTTTAGAACCAGGCCTCCGCGTTCGATTTCCTCACGTTTGGCTTTATCGCCATAAAGCTCACCGTTGTACGTGATTACCCACTTACCGTCTCTCGAAAGCATCGGCTGGCGGCCAGTTTCGGTCAAGTCGACAATTGCCAACCGGTGGTGTTCGAAGGCAAGGCTGCCCGCTTTGTTTTCCCAAACCCCGTAGCCATCTGGGCCACGATGGGTCAGGGGCGTTGGTCTCAACGAGCCGGTCGAGCCGCCAGAGGCTCCTGCAATTCCACACATCCCGTGAAGGATATGCGGTTCAAACACTTCGTCTGTACCGAGTAGCTACCTGAACATCTGACCATCTGAACATGGAGGACGCATGGAGCGCCCGGTCCGAGAAGGTGTCCTTTGCTAGTGTGATCGCCATGGTTGAGCGGGTTGTAGTTGTCGGGTTGGGTTACGTAGGTTTACCGTTGACCATGGCGCTCTCAAACTTCCACGAAATCGTCGGTCTGGATATCGACAGGGGCCGGATCGCCGAGCTGGATAGCAAGGTCGATCGCACAGGTGAGGTCGACTTCTCAGAGTTCCCCCAACCACCTATTTTTTCGTGTGATCCAACTATGGTTTCGTCGGCTTCGTTTGTCATCGTCACCGTTCCGACCCCTATAGATTCAGCAAATCGCCCCGATTTAACTGCTTTGGAGTCTGCTTCACGAATGGTTGGGGAAAACCTTCGGAGTGGCACGGTCGTTGTCTATGAATCAACGGTCTTCCCGGGGCTTTCGGAAGAGATCTGCTTACCGATATTGGAGCGTCATTCCGGTCTGGTGTGCGGCCAGGACTTTTTCATCGGATACTCCCCCGAGAGAATAAACCCGGGGGACAAAATCCACACTCTAGCCACGGTGGTTAAAGTTATAGCTGGCCAAGACTCTCAAACTGTTGAGAGAATGGTAGCGGTTTATTCCCCTATTTGTGAGGCCGGTTTACATGTGGCGCCTACAATTCGTGTGGCAGAAGCAGCGAAGGTTATTGAAAACACCCAGAGAGACGTAAACATAGCGTTGATGAATGAGCTTGCGCTTATTTTTGATCGACTGGATATATCTACCACGGATGTGCTGGCTGCAGCCCGCACGAAATGGAATTTCCTGAACTTTGTCCCCGGACTAGTCGGTGGGCATTGCATTGGTGTTGACCCCTACTACCTCACGCATAAAGCCCAGCAGTCGGGCTATCACCCCGACGTAATACTCGCTGGGCGGCGAGTGAACGATTCCATGGGGGCCTTCATTGCGGGCAAAACAATGAAGCTCCTGGCTTCCCGCGGAATTTCATCTTTGGGCGCCAAAATCGGAGTTCTTGGGCTTACCTTTAAGGAGGATGTTCCCGACCTTCGGAACTCACGAGTTCCAGACATCATCGGAGAGCTTCTGGAATATGGGGTGAAAGTTGAGGTTCACGATCCAGTAGCCCCGGCAGTCGGTGCCAAACATGAATACAATTTAGATCTTGTAAATTGGGATCGCCTTGAAAACTGTGATGCGATTGTTTTGGCCGTTTCCCACAACTGGTATCTGGAACGTATCGCAGAAATTGTATCGAAGATCCGCGCTGGTGGAATTCTTGTGGACGTGAAAAGCGTTGTTTCGGTTGATCCAGTTCGTAAAGATATCCTCTACTGGACTTTGTAGATCCACAAAAAGTGTAAGGAAAACAATGCAAGTTTTGGTAACTGGCGGGGCTGGGTTTATTGGTGCCAACCTCTGCGGTGTTTTATTGTCACGGGGACATCAGGTTCGAGTGCTCGATGATCTGTCTACGGGCAGCCGATCGAACCTTGCGAACCTGCCCGGAGTCGAGTTAACGGTCGGATCTCTCCTTGAGCGGAGCGCCGTTGACCAGTGCGTTGTCGATGTCGGTGCCGTGGTACATCTAGGTGCACGGCCTAGCGTTCCACGCTCGATAGCTGACCCGGTTGCCTCACATGAAGTGAACGTGAACGGCACGATTAATTTGCTGGAGGCGTGCCGGTCAATGCCGAGGCCGCCTCAAATTATATTTGCGAGTTCGTCGTCGGTCTATGGGTCAAACCCGGTCATGCCAAAACACGAAGGTCTGGCAACGCTCCCGCGATCGCCTTATGCTGCTTCGAAACTGGCCGGAGAGGCTTACGTTCTTGCATACGGCAGTTCATTCGGGTTTGATGTTCTCCCGTTCCGATTCTTCAACGTCTACGGGCCGTTACAGGCGGCGGGCCATGCTTACGCGGCTGTCGTTCCAGCGTTTGTTGAAGCGGCTTTGCAGGGTCGACCGCTTCCCGTACACGGTGACGGCCAACAAACTCGGGACTTCACCCATGTACAGACGGTCGCCCATGTTATTGCGACAGCCATTGAAAACCGGATCACGTCTGCGACTGCAGTAAATCTGGCATTTGGTACACGCACGAGTTTGCTTAAGGTCATCGACTTGCTCTCCGAAATTGTCGGACGCCCTCTAGATGTTGATCACTTAGCCACTCGGCCTGGAGATGTTCGTGACTCACAAGCCGACAACTCCATATTGCGAGGACTCTTCCCGGCGGTTGAACCGGTCGACCTTGAGGTTGGCTTGCGAACCTGCGTGGACTGGATGCGCGGCCAATAGATTGACTGCGCGCCTATGATGCGCATTACCGACCGGCGAGTACAGATCGGCACGGTTTTCGACGCGGAATATGTTGGACCTAGTCGAACGCAAGCATCGATCTGAGCCCTTCTGCAAGCGGCCTCGGTACAACACCGAGAACCTCAACCATATCTGTGGTTTCAAAGGCCTTGTCCTCGAGAAGCCGCATTACCTCCGGCTTTCGTATTGTGGGGAGCCCGGGAAGATATCGCGTAAAGAAAGAAAGGAAAGAAATGAAGCCCACCGGGATCGATATGAAAATCGGGGTTCTTCCGATTTCGCTGCCGATGGTCGCGATGAGTTGTCTGTATGTCATGGGACTTGGGCCCGCGATCACAAGGTCGCTTGTTCTTAGACTTTCGACATGTAGAGCTGAAACTACGCAGCTGACCACATCATCGACGTGAATGGGTTGAACTAAAGACCTTCCTCCCCTGGGTAAAGGAACAATTCGAATCCTCCTCAAGTATTGACTGATTCTTTGAACGTTGTTTTCTCCGTCGGCACCGTAAATCATCGTTGGGTGGAGCATCACGCCGGGAAGCAGTAATCGGTCAAACTCATTTTGGGATTGTTCTACTTCCCTTGCGGCTTTGTCGGGAAATTTGGTATATCGCCTTGTTGAGCCAAGAAAAACAATTCTTTCTATGTTTGGCCCCAGAGCTTGGGTAATTGCAGGAACAAATCGAGCATGGGCGCAACTAACTAAATGAGTTGCTTCGTTCAAGGCTTCCTGAAGTTGGGTCCTGTTATTGATATCTGCGACTCGATAGTTAGTTCCAAGGTCAGCGAGTTTTTCGATGTTCCGCCCTAAGGCCAAAACTTCGGCGCCATCCGCTACCAACCGAGCGACAACCCGTCTACCGAGCTTGCCGCTCGCTCCAACCACAGCAACGAGCTTTCTAATCGAAGGGGAAGTTTCCGCGCCAATTGAAGGGTCCTTGAGTCGAATTTGGGGGTCGAAGATCTCAGAGCTCATCGTTCTAATATAGGAGAGATGACACGGATCCTTCATGTGGCGGCAGTTGAATTCACTGCTACAAAATTGCTTCGCCCTCAACTTGAGTTCCTCAGTGAACAGGGCTTCGAGGTACATCTAGCCTTTCGCCCAGATGGTGATGCATTCCCGCCGGAACTAAAGAAATTCTCTCCCACCGCACTTAGGTTCACCAGGTCTGGAAATGTTTCGATGATGGCCAAGGGAACTCTCGATCTCTTGCGGCTTGTCAAGCGATTGCGGCCCGACGTAGTTCATCTCCATTCGCCTGCTACCGCACTTCCAGCGCGAGTGGGCCTCGCCCTCAGGCGGTACGGGGCCAAGGTTGTCTACACAGTCCATGGTTTCCCGCAGGCATGGGATGCGATGACTCCAAAGGACAAGGGTCTTGACCAGATCGAAAAAGCTCTTTCTCACGTGACTGATCTGACGATGTTTCAGGCAATTGAAGATCTCGACCAGGCTCGTAGCCGAAATTACAGATCACGTCTTACCTACCTGGGTAACGGCGTTGGCGACGAATGGTTCGCCGACGGAAATCCATACCGGAGACAAGACGATGAGACGTTGCAATTGGTCTTCGTCGGTCGTCTCGTGCGAGAAAAGGGAGTGCTGGAGCTTGTAGAGGCGGTCGCAGGGTTGCCAAACGTTGAATTGTCCCTTGTTGGCGAATCGCTCGCGTCGGATCGAGATAACGTCTCCACGCAGGTGAGCGAGATGGCATCGCAGCTAAATGGTCGGGTCAAGTTACTTGGAATGCTTTCGTCTTCCGAAATTAGGGAGATCCATCGAAGTCACGATTGCTTTGTTTTGCCAAGTTGGCGAGAGGGCGTGCCGAGGTCCCTAATCGAGGCGATGGCGCAGGGATTGCCAGCCATTGCTACTGACATCAGAGGATGTAGAGAACTAATCCGGCCCGGTATTGATGGCTGGCTCACAACCGCTAAATCAGTACTTTCATTGTCAGGTGCTATGGCCGAGGCAAGTCGGCTGC
>JANLRI010000367.1:0-3655 GCA_031361565.1 Betaproteobacteria bacterium
TCAGCCGACATGATGTTGATTTGCCAACCGGTCAACTCTGAAGCAAGGCGGACATTTCGCCCACCTGCGCCAATTGCCAACGCCAAATTGTCTTCATCGACCACGACGTCCATACTGTGCTTGTCTTCGTCAACCACGATAGAGCTTACATTGGCTGGAGCCAAAGCGCCGATCACAAACTGGGCGGGATCTTCAGACCACAAGACAATGTCTACGCGCTCGCCACCGAGCTCACCAGTTACCGCTTGCACACGGGACCCACGCACGCCTACGCAAGTGCCAATTGGATCGATGCGACGGTCACTGGTATGGACGGCAATCTTGGCACGTACGCCTGGATCGCGCGCAGCAGCCTTAATCTCGAGCAAGCCTTGCTCAATCTCGGGCACTTCCACCGAAAACAAGTACTTAATAAATTCAGGCGAAGTACGTGACAAAATGAGCTGCGGTCCGCGGCCTTCAATATTGGGGCGAGTCACAAACGCACGAACCCGGTCACCGACGCGAAGATTCTCTTTTGGAATCATTTGATCGCGAGCCAAGCGGCCTTCAATTTTGCCTGACTCAACCACGATGCCTTCACGATCAACACGTTTTACGGTGCCATTCAAGATCATGTCACCGCGCTGCATGAAGTCGTTAATGATTTGCTCACGCTCAGCATCGCGAATACGCTGCAAGATCACTTGTTTGGCAGCCTGCGCGCCAATCCTGCCGAGTTCAGCAGGTTCAAGCTCCGACTCTATGAAATCACCAATTTGAATGTCGGCAATTTGCTTGCGGGCTTCAGTGAGAATAATTTGCAAATCATGATCTTCGAGCTCACCGTCGGGCACCACTTGCCAACGACGGAACGCGTCATACTCGCCCGATTCCCGGTCGATAGAGACGCGCACGTCGGTTTCGTCTACGAAACGTTTCTTGGTGGCTGAAGCTAGAGCACCTTCAAGCGCCTGAAATACGATTTCGCGCTGCACATTTTTCTCGCGCGCTAGCGCATCGACCAAAAGCAAAACCTCACGGCTCATCTTTTCTTCTCCACTCGTTTACACAACAGGAACCAACTTGGCTTTCTCGATTTCATCCAACGAGAACACCAACTTGGTCACTAATTCTTCATGACCTGTTTTACCAGCACGATCTTTATCACCACCAGCCTTGGCGAGAGCCTCTATGGCCTCGGCACGACTCACCAACATCTTTTCCTTTGCAGCCACGGCCGCTGCCTTTTTCAAGGCTGTTTTACTGAGCGGCTTGACGGAAGCCGCAGCTCCCGTACTGCCCTGGCTCACTGCGCCACGACGAGCTTTTCCACCCGCGTTTAACTCAGCCTTGACCTGCTGCTGGCCTTTAACACCATGCAAAGGCACTGCGCCCAATTCGAGTGCAAATTTGCCATCAGACTCGGTGCTCAACACACCCTCAAAATTCTTCCGACCCTTGAATGCCGTCCTTAATTTCACCGTCACGGTAAAACCTTCGAAACGCTTGAAGTCAATCTCCTTGCGCAAGGGGCGATCCAAACCTGGCGAGGCAATCTCAAGCCTCTCATAGTCATAGTCTTCAACCATCAGCACATGACCTAACTGCCGGTTGACAGCCTCACAATCCTCAATACTGACGCGCTTAATACTCGGGTCTGCGATCGGCAACAAAGCACGCGGGTCGCTATCTTTCAAATCGATCGAAACGCGCAATAGCCCACCGCCTACAAACTCAACATCCACGAGTTCATAGCCCAGACCTTCAACACATTCTTCAATGATCTTTTCGATTGCCGCCAATTTTGCCTTTTACCACTAGTTTCCGCACCAGTCACAAGACTTAAGTTGCCACATCTGTCTTCCAACGCAATATGCGACAACTGTGAAGGCCAACACCAAAAAAAAATGGGCCTGAAAGAGCCCATTTTTTAATGATTTGAACTCGCTACCAAAGTTGATTCAGTAGGAATTCCTGCGTTGCCGCAAAACACTCGTTAGCGCCATTCAATGCGCCCTACCCTCAATCAACCCCTTCGCCATTGCCCTGCAACTTCTTGAAACAATCGACGTTCACTCGATATCCCGCGAAATCAATCTTTTTGAAGTCATGGAAGTCATTTAAACGGACAATAGAAGCGTAGAGGTTAACGAATTTGTCGCTAGCCTTCGATTATAGCCTGTTTTGGAACAAAATTGGCTATAAATCAAAGGCATCTAATGCTAAATGGTTTAGCGACTACTAAAGCCTGCATTTAGAACCTCCACTAAACACTTTGCGCCTATTCTCCGAGATCGGGCTTGGGCGTGCCACCGGTAGACCCTCCGCCCTGGCCATCAGGAGTTCTTCTTGGGCCACTGCGATTCGGGCGACGCGGCTTTCCACGGACAGAGTTCTGAGCAAATCCAGCGCCGGCGTTGGCGTCAGAAAATCCTGAGCTCGCTCCTTGGGCCGCAGCGCCGTAATCCACGCCGCCCTGCCCCTGAACCTGACCATCTGCCTGAGCAGGTGATCGCCGCCCTTGCCCGCCAACTTGATTACCCCCTGGACCCCCACTTGGCCCACGACCGGCACCCGGACCTCGCCCTCGTGCGCCGAACCCTGGGCCGCGTCCCTGACCCGCTGGGCCGCCCTGACCTTGAATGCCGCGACCACCACCGGGACGTCGCCCGTGGGTATGAGCCGCTCCTGCCGCCACGTTACCGTCAATTCCTTGGTTGGCATCATCATTATGTGAGAAGCTCTGGCCGTCCGCTTGGGTATTACCGGGGCCTGCACCTCTACCAGGACCACCTCGGCCCCCTTGACCACCACCCTGACCACCTTGGCCCGCACCGCGCCCAGGACCCCGACCACCTGGGCTACCCGGGCCGCCTGGCCGTCTTCCGCCTGGCGCCCCTGGACCGGATCCCGGCCCATTCGGACGAGGCCCACGACTTGGTCGTCCTCCCTGAGGTCGATCTTGTCCGGCACCAAAGGCCGGGCCCATCGGGCCACCGGTCCAAGGACCTGTCGCTGCCGATGGGTCCCAAATGCCCGCAGGCGCTGGAGCACGGCCACGGTCCTTGAAATTTCGGTTCTTGCCTTGGCCGCCTCCGGCACCGGCGCGCACTCCAAATGTTGGCGCTCCCGGGCCGCTTCGAGCGCCCCCCTGACCCGGTACAAAACCCCGACCGCGGACAGGCTTGGCACCCTTGGCGCCTTTTGACTTATCGCCTTTACGGACCACCTTGCTAATGCCTTCCAGGTGAGCATTGGCCGACCGAGGCTGCCAGTCATCTTCAGCCTGCTCACCGACCAGTTCAGGCACAGAGTCATCAACGACACCGGCATCCACATGGGCGGGAATCGGCTCATCGTCGTAATAAACTTGGGCGGATTCGTCATCAAAATCTGGACGGCCTTGGTCGTCAAAGTCGTCGTCAAGATCGCGCTCGGCAAGCTTACGGCGTGCTCCCACGGCAGCAGACAAAACCGCCTCGATCTCAGCAGGGTCGCGCCCCTCACTGATGAGCACTTGTTTTTTTACAAGATTTTCCAGCTCGAACACATCTCCGGGGGTGAGCTCCACCCAACGCGTTCGGCTAAGGCCCGGAGGCAAGCCAATCGGTCCGAAGCGCACACGCACCAAACGGCTGACAATGACGCCCACGGCTTCCATCAGACGCCGCAC
>JANLRI010000374.1:0-3485 GCA_031361565.1 Betaproteobacteria bacterium
GCCTGTGCCGCCCATTTTCATTTTGTTTGGGCCGGCAGCTTTAGTTGCGGCAATAAAGTCTTTCGCTGTTTTATAAGGCGTGTCAGCATTCACCCAGAGGACGAATTGATCCAGCGCCATCATCGACACGGGCGTCATTTCCTTCCAGTTGAACGGAACGCCGGTCGCAAGCGGAGTGGTAAACAAATTCGACAAAGTGATGACAATTTTGTGCGGGTCACCCTTGTGGCCCTTGACGTCTAGAAAGCCTTCGGCGCCCGCACCGCCAGACTTATTGACGACAATCATCGACTCCTTCATCAGCTTGTGCTTGACGATAATGCCTTGGATGAGGCGCGCCATCTGATCCGCGCCGCCGCCCGTGCCCGCAGGCACTACAAACTCAACTGGCTTTGTAGGTTCCCAGGCGGCTTGAGCGCCGACGGCCAGGACAAGAAGCGGTGCCGCGAGTGCCGCCCGAGCAAACGCCTGACCTAGTTTGATCTTGGTAGATTTCATGAAGAGTCTCCGATAACTCGTAGTGTTACAACAAAACAGGCCCAAGCCTCTGAGTGCTCAGTGCGCTGTTGTTACGAAAGGTATGTTCTTGCGAAGTGTAAAAAAATCTCTTGATGTTGATCAAGAATGTGAAATTTGCATCACCACAGTATTTTACTTAGGTCGCTTCATAACGCGCGCAGACCCCCCGTCGTGGACAAAGATCGAATGCAAACCTCTCCGCGTTCAAAAAGAAGTGCGCTAGTCTTTAGCAATCAATCGCACACATCCGTAAGAGTCGTCCATCACCTTCGCGAGTAATTTGACCAAGGCATAGACCGTATTGATATGGGGAGTAGGTGTATGCGTCAGGCGCCCGAGCTCGGCGACTGATCCCACCAGGGCATCAATCTCTGGCGCGCGGCCGGCCTCAATGTCTTGCAACATCGAGGTTTTATGCTTGCCCACTTTCTCGGCGCCCGCAATACGTTTCTCTAACGGCACGCGAAACTCGATGCCAAGCTTGTTGGCAACGGTCTGGGCTTCGAGCATCATATGGGTGGCAAGCTCGCGTGTTAGGGGGAACTGGCAAATATCCACCAAGGTGGCGTGGCTCAAGCTGCTGATCGGGTTAAAAGTAAGATTGCCCCAAAGTTTCAGCCACATTTCAGATCGAATGTTTTCCAGTACGGGTGCCTTGAATCCAGCCTTCGCAAATACTTCCGACACCCTGGTGACCCGCTCACTCATGCTGCCGTCCAACTCCCCGAGCGGAAAGCGATCACCCTCAATATGGTGTACGACGCCGGGCTCAACCAACTCCGAAGCCGGATACACCACGCAACCAATCACTCGCTCAGCGGGAATGCCCGCCATGATGGCGCCCGTTGGGTCGACGCTTTGAACGCTGGTGCCTTGCAGCTCGCCTCCGTGCTTATGGAAATACCAAAAAGGAACACCGTTTTGCATGGTCACGACCATGGTATCTGGGCCAAACAACTTGGGTAAATCGCCAAGCAAGGCTTCCACTTGGTTGGCTTTGACCGCCAAAATGACGAGATCTTGAGGGCCTGTCGCCATGTAGTCATTGCTGGCCCTGACATTTTTGGCGACCAGTTCAGTCGCGTCGTGCAAGACCAGCTTCATGCCCTTCGCTTGAATGGCGCTAAGATTGGCGCCCCGCACCATGAAGGTCACATCTTCGCCCGCTAGCGCAAGCTTGACGCCGACCAACCCGCCAATGGCGCCCGCTCCTACCACAGCAATTTTCAAGATGAATTTCCTTAAGACTCTATAAACTTGTTTTTTAGGCTGCCAATGCCCGCGATTTCAATCTCAACATCGCTACCGGGCTTCATGGAGCCGACACCGATGGAGGTGCCACATAAAATGATGTCGCCGGGGAAGAGCGTCATGTCATGAGAAATCTTGCTGACCAACTGCGCCACCGTGAAGCGCATGTCACTAATGGGATAGTTTTGGCGAAGCTCTCCGTTTAATTTAGTCGTGACCACCAAGGCACGGGGGTCCAGTCCGGTCGCAATTACCGGCCCAAGTGGACAGAAAGTATCGAAACCCTTGGCACGCACCCATTGTGCGAAGCTCGTATCGCGATTCAAAATCTCCGCATGGGTCACGTCATTGGCGCAGGTATAACCGAACACATGGGCCATTGCTTCGTTTTCCGACACACGAGTAGCGGTGTTACCGATTACGATCCCAAGCTCGCCTTCGTAAACAATTTTGCCTTCGCAGGACGGCTTTCTGATGTTCTCGCCAGGATTGAGCCAGGAGTTGGGAGATTTCAGAAAATACAGCGGTTCAGCCGGCGCGCCGAGTTGCAACTTTTCGCCCAGTGCCTTGAAGTTATTCCAAAGGGCAATGACTTTGGTAGGCGCACAGGGTATCAACAGCGCGACCTCGGAGCGCTTGAAGTGCTTGCCTGTGGCCTCGGATTTGCCGAACATGTCGCCTTGGTGCTGAGCGATATCCTGGCCTTCGAGCACGCCAAAATGGCTCACTCCAAGATGAACAAACCGAAGCCATTGTTGCGACAAATCATATCCCCTGAGGCGGTTGCGAGATCAGTACCTATCCAGGCCGAAAGCCATTGCTGGCAACGAGAATAGGAATTGAACGGCGCGAGAAAGCAGTGCAGTCATATTACTGCACCGCACAAAACCAGGGGAAGTTTATCAAACATCACTGTTCGATAAGCGTGACTTTCTGCCCGTTAGAGGATGCCCTCGGAGAATTATGCAGCCTTAAAGGTATGCAAGGGGATGCGTTCGCGTTCAAGGGCTGCGGCTATGGCGGGCTGTTTCGCGAGCCGTTCAATGTAGTCATGATACTTGGGAATGCTTGCCGGATTGATGCCGGTGATCCCGCCCCAGCGATATAAGACCAAGGCGTAGGCATCGAGCAGGTTCGGGGAGCTGCCGCCTAGATAAGGCTGATCACCCAACTTGGCCTGAATACGCTCAATCAACTGCGGGTAGTCGCCGACGCTTTTGGCCTTCATAGACTCCTGAGCGGCATCGTCAACCGCAAATTTATGAGGCATGAAAAAATGCGTAAAGGTGGGGTGCACCGTATTGTTAAACCACGCGAGATCGGAGAGGGCTTGAGCACGGGCCCAGGAATCCTGGGGTAGGAGCTTGGCCTGCGGAAAACTTCGATCCAAAAAATCACAGATCGCAACTATTTGAGTGAGTGGCTGACCATCCACGACGAGCACCGGCACCTGTCCATTGGGGTTGAGCGCAAGATACTCTGGCGCCTTGTTTTCACTTTTGTGAAGCTTGACCAACTTAGGCTCAAAGGTTTGACCGGTCGCTGCCTGAATGGCTTCGAGGCCGAAATGCGGCACAAAAGAGCACGCGCCGGGTGCAAAGTAAAGTTCAAGTTTCATACCGTCTCCTAAAGGGTCAAGCGCTATTGTGCCAAACTAGAATTGAACATTCAATTTGGATGAGACATTCCTGTTGCATAGCAACGGCACCCTCTAT
>JANLRI010000378.1:0-7705 GCA_031361565.1 Betaproteobacteria bacterium
ACCTGGTCCAATGCTCACCCACAAAAAATTATCGGCTGCTTGGCCTTTTACGAGGGCACCATCAGCAAGGCTCAACTCATGACTCAATTCGACAAGGTGGACAAGGCTGCCAAAGACATGATCAAGGACGCAAACTTCAAACAGGCCCAAAAAGATCGCATTCATGATTCCATGGAAAAGAACCGCCAAGTCCTTGCCGGGATAAGCAGCGACACGTTCAAGATGGTGCACACCAGCACCGAAAGTAAAGAGAAGGGCTCGGGCGATTGCGCCAGCTTCTACTTCCTGGACCAACAAGCCATCTACTTCGTACTAAACTGTGCACCCGCCCCAGAGGCTTACACGATCAGGCCGTATAAGAAAGCGCCTTGAAGAGCTCCCATTCGGGCGCAAAGTGTCTATGAGTAAAACGGTACTTCTGGTGGGCACCGCCGACACCAAAAGCGATGATCTCAGTTTTTTACGCGCGAGCATTGAACAGCAAGGCGCCAAGGTATTGTTGATGGATGTGGGCGTACTTGCTCAGGGTCCCGTGCAAGTCGATGTGACTAACCGTGTAGTGGCGATAGCAGGCGGGCTTAGCCTTGAGGCCGTCATGACTTGTGGTGATGAGAGCAGTGCAATGAACACCATGGCTGTGGGAGCGTCACGCCTGGCGAGTGAACTTTTCGAACAGGGGCAAATCCATGCGTCGCTGGCTCTCGGTGGGACGATGGGCACCGATTTGGCTTTTGACGTCGCCAGTAGCCTGCCCCTCGGCGTACCTAAACTCATACTGTCGACCGTCGCGTTTTCACATTTAATTCCGCCCGAGCGCATTACCCCCGATTTGATGATGATGCTCTGGGCCGGCGGACTCTACGGGCTCAATAGTTTATGCAAGAGTGCCCTAATGCAAGCCGCTGGAGCTGCGGTGGGTGCTATGAACGCGGCTCAGCCGCCGCGCTTTGATCGTCCCTTGATCGGCATGACCTCTCTCGGAAAAAGCTGTTTGAACTATATGGTCCGTCTCAAACCAGCGCTGGAACAGCGCGGCTTTGTCCTGCGTGAGCGCAGGTGCAGCGCGGCTCACGGGCGCGGGTCGTAGTGGGACACCTCAAATCGTGGCGCCTGGGGCAGCCGACATGATCGACTTTCCGACTTGGCAGGCGACTCCCGCTGCACTTACGGGGCGGCCGATACATGTACATAACCGTTTGATCGCATCGGCGACCTCGGCCCAGGCCTTGCGACAGGAAATCGCTCAAGAGATTGTGACCAGGATGGCCCTGGCCCCGAGCCCGAGCTGCCTGATCCTGCCCTTGCGCGGCCTTCAAGCCTGGGACCTCCCCGGCGAGCCTCTCCATGATCCACAGGGTCTCGCGACCAGGACTGCGCAAATCCGTAGTGCGGCGTCCAAGGTGAGTAACAATTACTTTTCCATAGCTGAAGCGGACTGTCATATCAACGAGGAAGCGTTTTGCGAACAGGTACTCAAAGTGTTCGATGACTGGTTAGCGAACGGCTGGATCAAGCGATGAGCATTGCGCGTCGCAATGACTAAAACGAGAGCAACAAAGGCCATGATCGACGATCAGTTCCGTAATGTGCGAGGTGCCGAGATCTTGGGGATGCCTTGCCTATCCGACCATTTAGCTTTAGGATGATGCCTTCGGGATTTCGCAAGCTCCCGTTTTAAGGCGACTTCGAGTAGCCCAAGCCCTGCGTTATTTTTTTAGGGCTTTCTCATGAACACGATGTCTTCCCTTGCAGGCTCCACTGTGGGCCTCCCTTCAGTTTCCCCCTCGCTTCTCGCGAAACAACTGGGTCGCTCCGACGCCGCTCTCATTTGCGATGTGCGGCGCGCGCCTGCTTTCGACCAAGCTAAGAGTTTGATTGCTGGAGCGTTGCGGTTAACCCCCGAATCCATTGATTCGGCTCATACCCATCTCCCCAAGGATCGCCGTATCGTCGTTTACTGTGTGCACGGGCATGAAGTCAGCCAGAACGCCACGGCACAACTTCGAGCGCTTGGTTTCGATGCGGCCTATCTGGAAGGCGGCATCGCAGAGTGGCAAACCTTAGGCCTCGCGACGATGCTCAAAAACTCAGCTCTTGGGTTGGCTTCGAGCCCTGGCAAGCCCAGCCGCTGGGTGACTCGCGAGCGCCCAAAGATTGATCGTATTGCCTGTCCCTGGTTGATCCGTCGCTTCATTGATCCAAGCGCTCAGTTTCTCTATGTGCCTAGCAAAGAAGTGCTGAGCGTTGCAGCGACTCAGGGCGCCATCCCTTATGACGTCCCAGATGTACTCATTTCGCATCGCGGCCTCGACGGTGAGCGCTGTAGCTTTGATGCTTTAATTGAAGAATGTGGCCTGAGCGACTCGTGTTTGTTGGAGCTCGCTAAAATTGTCCGTGGCGCGGACACCGGCAAGCCCGAGCTAACCGCGCAATCTGGGGGCCTGCTCGCGATATCTTTAGGACTCTCGCAGATCTATACGGACGACCATACGATGCTTGAGCAGGGCGTGGTGATCTATGATGCGCTGTATGCTTGGATCAAATCAGCACAGAGCGAAGTCCATAACGCCGCTCTCTTCAAAAAATCGTGAGCCAGTGGTCAAAGGCCCCTGAGCTTAGCGCTTCGATTGCGTGCGCGCAGGCACTTTCTTCATCATCTCAGCCCTATCGAGGTTGGTTTGCATTTTGTCGGAGGATTATGATGGACGGCCATGATCACCCCATGACCGCAACCGCCACATCAACAGTTTCACGATCAATTTCGCTCCTTTGAACCCCAGTCTTTCATCCCAAGCCGCTAGCCGCCGCAGGCTTCTTGCCAGTGCAGGCCTAGCCAGCTTAAGCCCGGGCTGCGCGCACTGGAGTCGGCATACGGTCGCGCCGCAATCCATGCCCTTTACTTTAGGTATCGCGAGTGGCGAGCCGAGCGCCAGCGGTGTTTTACTGTGGACGCGCATCTTCCCAAAAGAATTCGACCCCGATACGCTTCATCCGGCCGATGTCCAGGTGCGTTGGGAACTGGCCGACGACGAAGGCTTTTCTCGCTCCCTGCGCTCGGGACAGGTTTGGGCCTTAGCAAGCGAGGCTCATACCGTGCATGTCGATATCGTCGGCTTGGAATCTGATCGATGGTACTTTTACCGCTTCCATTGTGGCGCCTACACCAGTGTTGTTGGCCGAACCCGAACCCTACCGCGTGGTGAAGCCAAGCATCTACGCTTCGCGGTCAGTTCCTGCCAACACTACGAAGCCGGTTATTTCGCTGCACATCGACATCTTGCCGCGGAGGCCCTTGATCTGATCTGGTTCGTGGGTGATTATATTTACGAATACGGTCCAACGACCGGTGCCAATAAAGCAGTACGTCAACACGACGGAGGGCACTGTAAAACCTTGGCAGACTACCGCCGTCGCTATGCGCTTTATAAGCGCGATGCCAACCTGCAACTCATGCACGCCAGTGCACCCTTTCTACCGATATGGGACGACCATGAGGTGGACAACGATTATGCCGGCTTGACGTCGCGCGATCACGACCCTGCTTTTGCGGCAAGGCGTGCCGCCGCCTATCGCGCGTATGTCGAGCACATGCCCATCCACATGCCACGTATGGCGGGGGACGGCAGCGTATGCCTGTATCGAAATGTTGATTTCGGCCGGTTGGTGCGTTTTCATGCCCTCGATGATCGGCAGTATCGGGACGAACAGGCTTGCAGCCCGGCCGGGCACGGGGTGGGCTACAAGGGCATGAACGAATGCGCGGAGCGCGTGCAGGCCACGCGCTCCATGCTGGGCACAGCTCAGGAGAAATGGTTTGATCAATCCATCGCCAGCTCTCAGGCCCGATGGAACATCGTCGCTCAGCAAACCTTGATGGCTCAAGCCCAACTTGGTGGGCGGGTTTGGGTCGATGGATGGGATGGCTATCCTGCAGCTCGGAGTCGTTTACTCGCCGCGCTCGCTCAACCTGGGGTCAATAACCCCATTATTGTTGGGGGAGATGTTCACGCCACCTATGTCAGTGATCTGCGCTTAGATCCCGACCGCGATGACACTCCTATTGTGGCGCGAGAGTTTTGTGGAACGTCAATCAGCACACCGAGCTGGCCTCAATCTTGGGCAGATCGCTTGGTTCGCGAAAATCCGTCAATTCGCTACGCCCGTAGTGATCGCCGCGGCTATCTCTTGTTTGACATGAGGTCTGACACGCTGAAGGTTACCGTACGCGCACTGGACGATGCTCGCAAGGAAGATGCTCAAATTGAGTCGCTCGTAAGTTTTGAAGTGACTCACGGGCAAACCGGTTCAGTACTCACGGGCTGATTAAAACACTGCAGGTCGAAAGCAAATTGCCAGAAAAAAATCTAGTTGTTCGAATGTCCCGGGTATTTTTTGGTTTAGCGCTCCTCGCGTTGCTGCTCTATGCGCTGGTATTGCTTGCGATTTGGTGGAAACAAGAAAAGCTCCTGTTCGCACCCACCGTTTTGGCGCATAACCACTCGTTCAAAGTCGGCGCCGATGTTCAAGAAAAATACATCGAAGTGGAAGGAGCAAAGCTGAGCACCCTCCAGCTTCGATTACCTAAGCCTAAAGCCGTCGTTTTATTCTTGCATGGCAACGGTGGCAGCCTGGATAACTGGTTCGTCAATACCGACTTCTATCGTTCGATGAATGTCGATCTGATGATGATCGACTATCGCGGCTATGGCAAAAGCTCAGGTTCCATTACAAGCGAACAGCAATTGCACGCGGATGTTGCTAAAACCTTTGAGTTTCTCAAACTCGAGTACCCAGACCTGCCGGTGGTGCTACTTGGACGCTCCCTAGGCACGGGCCTTGCGAGTCATCTCTATGCCTCGCGTTCTTTGCAATTAAGGCCGCGGCTTTTGATTTTAGTGTCGCCTTTTTTAAGCCTCAAGGAATTGGCCGCCGCACATTTCGCCTTTGTGCCATCTGCCTTGCTTCGTTATCCGATGCGTAGCGACTTAGCGCTCGCTGGATTAGATCGCGACCACAGCGACAGTGGCAAACCGCCCTCAAATGTGCTGCTTATCCATGGCGATCTAGACTCCCTCATTCCGATCCAGCATAGCCAACGCCTCGCCGCGCTTCAGCCGACGTTCAAACTCAGGGTCGTCCCGGGCGGAGCCCACAACGATCTTCAAGACTTTCCAAGTTACCTGGACGCGATTAGACAGGGTATCGCCGCAGCAATTCCCTAGATTTTTCTTGCTTGCGAGCTTTTCAGAATTAGCTTCTGGACAAACTGGTTCCCGGCCCCTCAACCATTCTAAATTTCGTCAATAATCGGCATATAGGCTGCTAAGCACTTTGGCAGTAACAACAGATTTTTTGGAAAATAATGCTACGAACACTTCGTCGGGTCCGCCAAACCTTAGTCAACCTTCAATATCCGGTCATGTTCCATGGGCGGCGCGTTCTTGGCCTCGCGCTGCTTTCAGGGCTGGCCCTGGGGTCTCTCGGCCACAGCAGTGACGCCAAGTCTCAAAACTGGCCCAGCAAGCCAATCCGAATCGTGTTGCAGTTTCCGCCTGGTGGATCGACCGATGTCGTCGCGCGCATTCTCGCCAAAGAGCTCACCAACAGCCTCGGTCAACCGGTCATTGTCGACAATAAGCCCGGAGCAGATGGAGCGATTGCTGGTGAATTCGTCGCGCGCGCTGAGCCCGACGGTCACACATTTTTTATGGCGACCAATACGCCAATGATGCAGGTACCTCTGCTGCGTAAGAATGCTCCCTATGATCCAGTCAAAAGCTTCACACCGGTATCTCTGTTAGGGCGCTATGTTTACGTCTTGGTCGTGAATCCGAGTGTTCCCGCCAAGGATGTCAATGAGTTGATCGCCTATGCACGGGCCAATCCTGGCAAACTCGGTTACGGCAGTTACAGCGGCGTAACCCAACTCATGCATAACCGTCTGAAGAATGTGTCCAAGGCCGACATGAGCCTCGTCCCCTACAAAGGTGAGGCTCCCACCATTGCCGATGTTTTGGGCAATCACGTTCAGCTCACATTCGCCACACCGATCAGTACCATCGGGCATATTAAGGAAGGAAAGCTGCGTGCGCTAGCCGTGCTCTTACCCACTCGATCAGCCTTGTTCCCCTCAGTGCCTACCGGGACCGAGGCAGGTTTACCACCCTTCACCACCGGCACCTGGGCGGCCCTTTTTGGTCCTGCCAAATTACCCGCCGACATTACCGCACGTATGAACAAAGAGCTCAATCAAATCATGCGTCGACCGGAAATCAAGGAGCAAATCGACAAGCTAGGCTTTGAGATCGCGGGATCTACCTCCGAGGAGCTTGGAATGTTTGTTCAGGATCAACTGCAGGCTTGGGGGCGTGCGTTTAAGGACGCAGGGATGAATCCGGAGTAGTAGCAGAGATGGCTGGTGAAGAGAGCAAAGGGCGCATCGCCAACAGCCCCAAGATCGGCCCGATCGCAAGAATCGGGAGCACGGGCCACGGAGAGAACTTTAGGCTCAACTCGGTCAGCCATTGAATGCTCACGATCGAAATTGAAAAGCCGATGCAATTCACAAACGTCAGAACGCTACCGACCACATCACGTGGGGCATTTTGCGCAGTGAGCGTACTGAATTGGGGGGAGTCTGCCGACACGGTTGCCCCCCAAAAAAGCAACCAAACGGTGAAGAGCCACCAGGGGACTTCCAGCATCCAGGGCGACATCAAAGCACAGAGTCCGCTCGCCGCCAAGAGTATTGCGGCCACTTTTGCACTCCCAATTCGACGCGCGGCGAACCCGCCCAAGACACAGCCGACACCTCCTGCGGCAATGACAAAAAAGCTCAACATCGAGACCGCGCGACTGATACCGGTATTCAAATAAGCTGCAATCATCACTGGCGTGAGCACGAGAAAGGCATACAACTCCCACATATGTCCAAAGTAGCCAAAGGCTGAGGCGCGTACTTTCGGATCGCGAACGATGACCGCTAAAGCCCTGGGGCTCACCCTCGCACCACGTGCCAAATAGGGGCCATCGGGTGCGAACAGAAAGACCATCGCACCACCCAAGACGGCGAGACCTGAGGTGACGATCATGACCTCCTGCCATGGCCACGTCGCGCCTAGGGCGCGCAGCAAATGCGGTAAGGCCGTACCAACGACTAATGCCCCCACCAAAAAACCAAGCGCTGAGCCCAGGCCTTTGTTGTACCAGCTTGAGGCCAGCTTCATGCCAATCGGGTAAATCCCGGCAAGACAAAAACCGGTTGCAAAACGCAGCATCATGAGCACATAGAGCGCCGGGGCAGAATTGACCTGCGCGCCGGGGGTCGACGGTGTGATTGGAGCGATGTCCGTAAGGGCAATGCTGGGCAAAAGGACGGCTGCCCCATTAAAACCGGCCCCCAGAATCGCACATAAAAAGAAAACCCAACGCATCGAAAATCGGTCCGCAATCATTAGCACCGAAAAGCAAAGCGTTCCCACGATAAAACCAAATTGGATGGCGGAAGTGAGCCAGGCCAGCGACGACCCCGCCAGTCCCAAACTGCGCTGTAGTTCAGGCAAGACTCCGTTTACTGCAAACCATGGCCAAGCGCTAACAATCAATCCTAGCAATGAATGCTACTACGCCGCCTTAACATAAGCTGCCGGTCATCACTATTGCGCAGTAGCTAAGCACATCGCTATCCTACGCAGTAAAAGGAGTC
>JANLRI010000191.1:0-2668 GCA_031361565.1 Betaproteobacteria bacterium
TGGACTTGCCTAAGCCCGCCTACCAGTTTCCAGTGCAGACGCCTCACCGCGTCGCCTCAGACCTGTCGAAGCTTGAGGGCTTGCCGCTGGCGCAGGATGAACTTTTTACGATGTACATGGCGCGCAAGCTCAGTCTTTTAGAGCAGCGTAGCGATACATTATTGCTGCCGGAGAGACCTCTCAGCGCAGATGTTTGGAAGGAGATTTGGCAGCGTTTGGGTCTGGATCAAGCAGCCTGGACACACGCGCTCGGGCTTGTCCCGCAGTTTTTACCGCAGTTTGGGCCGAGCTGTGCAGGCGCGATGCTCGATCAGCTTGCCTGGGCGCAGCAATTGACTCTGGCGATGCAAGAAGATTGGGTCTTGATCTCTCCCCAAGGCCGCTTCGAGGCTGGCTCGGTTTGTTTTCCAAGCGGCTGGGTGCCCTCTGAAAAGTTTAACTTGTCGCTGGCTGAAATTCATGGCCCGGTCGCCGACGGTGAGGCCTTGCGAAAAACCTCCGAAGCCTTGAGCCGCGCCATGCTGCAAAAAGGGCCGTTCCAGCGATTTGTGTGGACATTGACCCGCAACAGCAGTTTGCCCAGGCATCCCCAGCATTCTGAAGATTTTCAAGCCGAACACGATCAGGCCCTTTATTTTCGCTACGAACGCCAAACAACCTTGGCCTTACCGGGCTCAGGGCGGGCGCTGTTCTTCATCCGCGTTTACGTTGTTCCGCTTGAGGTGGCCTTGGTGGTCGACGAGACAAGTATTACGCAGGACCGGGAGGGATCAATGCTTACAGGCGATGCCATCAGGGCCGGTGGAGCGGGCGACTCGAACGGTAAAGGACTGAGAGCTCAGCGCTTGCTGAGCCTGAAATCCAGTCTAAGCTCCATGAGCGAGGCGGTCATCGCTTACAAAGCTCTGGGTGATATTCGCGAGCAGGTGCTCGCCATGCCTCACTAAAGTTACTGACCGCACTAGTGGAATTCACAATCTTATCGCGACGCGCCGCGCAAGAGAATCAGTAAGGCGCCGCTGCCCCCGTCGTTGGGCCGGGCTTGGCAAAAGGCCATGACCTCGTCGCGTTGAATCAGCCACTTCAGTACTTTGCCTTTCAGTACAGGTTCCTTGTTGATCGAACCGAGGCCTTTGCCATGAATGACGCGCAGGCAGCGCATGTTGTTGCTAAGCGATTCGCTTAGGAAACCCACTAGAGCTAGACGGGCTTCGTCGGACCTTAATCCGTGGAGGTCGAGCTGGGCCTGAATCGACCATTCGCCACGGCGCAGTTTTCTGACCACCTCGATGCCCAGGCCCGGCTGTCGAAAGGACAAGGCCTCATCAGTATCGAGCAGGCGCTCAATGTCGATTTCGTCTGAGAGGCTGGCCCGCAGCGCCGCCGCTTCGTCCGCCAGTCTTTGCTTGGGAACGGGTAGGGGACTGGGGCCCGCTACTTTTGCACGGTTGGCCATCCGAATCGGCACCACATCCTTGACCTCCGCTTTGAAGAGGTTAGCCTCCTCTTCAAGTTTTTGGCGCGCGGCTTGATCACGCAGTTCTCGGGCGCGCGCCTCCTGCGCCCGTAGTTCGGCGCTTTGTTTGAGGTTCTTGGCCAGGGGCTTGAGGTCTTCAAGCCCGCCAATCAAAAGCGGCTTTGCCATCGTGGCGAGATAGAGAAGTAGCTTAGGGGCGAGATTTCCTCAACCCTCGGCTCCTAACCCTCAGCCAAGGCCTCCAGGTAGCGTTGTGCATCAAGGGCGGCCATGCAACCTGTGCCTGCGCTGGTCACGGCTTGGCGATAAATATGATCCTGTACATCGCCCGCCGCAAAGACTCCGGGCACCGAAGTGGCTGTGGCTTGACCATCCAAGCCGCTTTTGGTGCGGATATAGCCGTTTTTCATCTCTAACTGGCCCTCGAAGATGCCAGTATTCGGGGTGTGCCCAATCGCTACAAATACTCCGGTGAGCGCTACATTCTGAGTTGCGCCGCTGCGCGTATCCTTAATACGGATGCCGTTGACACCCTTCACATCACCTAAGATTTCGTCGGTCTCGTGGAACCATTTGATATCCACCTTGCCCTCAGCCTGTTTGGCCATGAGTTTATCCACAAGAATCGGCTCGGCGCGAAACTTATCGCGACGGTGAATGACCGTGACTTTGCGGGCAATATTGGTCAAGTAGAGCGCTTCTTCTACCGCCGTGTTGCCGCCGCCTATGACGCAAACGTCCTGGTTTTTATAGAAAAAGCCGTCACAGGTGGCACAGGCGGAGACGCCTTTGCCCATCATGGCCTCTTCCGAAGGGATGCCCATGTACTTGGCCGAGGCGCCGGTGGCAATGATTAAAGCGTCAGCGGTATACACCCCAGAGTCGCCTTCAAGGCGAATTGGTTTTTCTTTCAGATGAACGGTATGGATGTGATCAAAAATCATTTCTGTGCCAAAACGCTCAGCATGTTTTTGAAAACGCTCCATCAATTCGGGGCCTTGAACGCCATCTGCATCGGCGGGCCAATTGTCCACATCAGTGGTCGTCATAAGCTGGCCGCCCTGTGCTATGCCAGTGATCAAAACGGGCTTTAAATTGGCTCGGGCGGCGTAAACGGCTGCGGAATAGCCCGCAGGGCCTGAGCCCAGAATTAATAATCGTTGGTGTTTGATGGTGCTCATTTTGACTCCG
>JANLRI010000408.1:0-13962 GCA_031361565.1 Betaproteobacteria bacterium
CACTCCTGGATGACTTGATAGCTGAGGCGCGAGCCAAGGTTCTTGCTGAGAATGTCGCGTAGGCCTTGAACGGCGCGCGGTGGTGTCATTGCATCTTTTTCCCCAGACAGAATAAGAGTCGGGCAACGAATTTTCCAGGCCGCAGCTTCGCCACCGAGATAAGCATTACAAGCACTGAAGTCATTGAGTAAAACCGTGGGTGGCTGTCGCTCCATCAGACGACGACCCTGCCAATACACCGAGAACCCCGGCCCGGGGCTGCCGGGCAGATGGCTGAGGCTGCTGTGACTGTAACGGTTAATAAGATCGAACGCCCGCGGCTCGCTCTCCATGCAAGCCTTGAGCAGCGCATCGGAGACCTTCATTGGATTAGCCGCGCCCAATAGGCCGAGTGCGCTGACAAGCTCCGGCGCTTGGGCTGCGGCCTGCAAAGCAATCAAGGATCCCATGCTATGGCCGACGAGGGCGGCACGCTGCACGTTTAGACTGGCCAATACATCAAGCACCCAGGCCGCCATGGCCTCCACGCTTGCGATGGCGGGGCCGACGCTGCGTCCATGGCCGGGCAGATCTAAGGCGAGCACGGCATAGCCATGATGGGCAAGATAGCGAGACTGTAAGATCCATACGCTATGGTCGTTCTGTGCGCCATGCACGAACACCACACAGGGCTTACTGGCGTCGAAGACTTTGCCTCCCGTGTAGGCGTAAGCCACCTGAGGTGGCGAAGCGGGCAGATATCGCTGTTGGACTTGTATGAGCACGCTGGATCTCCTTATTTCTTACTTGGGAAGGCGGCCCTGAAAGCGCCCTTGAGGTCGGAAATAAGATCGTCAGCATCCTCTAGCCCTATCGATAAACGCAGGGTGCCCTCGCCAATGCCGGCATTTTGAAGCGCTTGCCTATCCATCCTAAAATGTGTGGTTGAGGCCGGGTGTATGACTAGCGAGCGAGCATCACCGACGTTCGCCAAATGCGAAAAGACAGCCAGGGCTTCTACAAATTGGCGGCCTTGTTGCCGATCTCCTTTGAGGTCAAAACTGAACACAGCGCCACAGCCTTTCGGCATGAGAGCCTTGGCAAGTTCGTGATCGGGATGGGTCGGCAAATACGGGTACGACACCTTGGCGACATTGGTGTCTCCAAGAAGGTACTCGGCCACTTTCTGGGCATTGCTGACATGCTTGTCCATGCGGAGCGACAAGGTTTCTAAGCCCTGCAAGATTTGGAAGGCGTTCATGGGACTCAGGCAAGCACCGAAGTCCCGCAATCCTTCGCGCCGCGCACGCAACAAAAAGGGGGCAACCGTCGACTCTTCAGCAAACACCATATTGTGAAAACCGGCATAGGGTTCAGTCAATTCAGGAAATTTTCCCGATTTGAACCAATCAAACTGACCGGAGTCGATCAAGATTCCGCCCAGAACCGTGCCATGACCGCTTAGGAACTTGGTGGCCGAGTGGTACACCAAATCCGCTCCGTAATCGAACGGACGGATCAAGTAAGGTGTGGTGAAGGTCGAGTCGACCAGGAGTGGTACGCCGTGGCGGTGTGCAATCTCGGCAATGACCGGAATATTCAGTACATCCAGACCAGGATTGCCCAGAGTCTCCCCGAATAGCAACTTGGTATTGGGACGGAGCGCTTCCTGCCAGGCCTCGGGTTGGCGCGGGTCAACGAAGGTGGTTTCAATGCCGAAGCGCCGCAGGGTGTAGTCCAGAAGGTTGTGCGAGCCGCCATAAATAGCCCTTGAAGCCACGATATGACTTCCAGATCCAGCAATCGTGGCAATGGCGAGGTGCAGGGCCGCCTGTCCACTGGCAGTGGCAATGGCGCCGACGCCACGCTCCAAGCTCGCCATGCGCTCTTCAAACACAGCCACGGTCGGATTGCTAATTCTTGAGTACACATGCCCGGAGCGCTCCATATTGAACAACGCCGCCGCATGGTCTGAATCTTTGAAAACGAAGGCGGTTGACAAATGAATGGGCGTGGCGCGAGAGCCGGTCGTAGGGTCAGGTTTTGCCCCCGCATGGACGCTCAGAGTGTCAAAGCCAAAAAAATCTGCAGAACTCATTTTTATCTCGAACCGTGAAATAAGTCAGATCTAATAATAACTCGACTTGCGATGGGATGCCGGTCAGGGGCGTCGCTCGGCCGTTGGTCCGACACGGTGCAATGAAAATGTAAATTTCTCATAGAGTCATGCCTACATGAGGGAAGGTATGTCCGGCCTCCAAAAATAACTGATCGTTCTGCGAACAGAGGAAAGAGTCGAAGCATGGAACAAGCAAAGAAAAGATTGACCGTTGGTGCGGGCGGTATTGACCCGCGCGATGTGAGATTGATCGAAATAGTGTTTCGACATAGCCAGTACAACCCGATTGAGTTTGAGCTGCAAACTCGTCTGGAGCTTAAAACGGCCGAAGTGCTTCTGATTAACCCAATGACGCAAGACGGGCTTAAGGCACTTGCGAAACTGCGTACTTCGGGCCTCAATATTCCAGTCATCTCGGTGGTGCCGCGCGGTGCCTCACCAGGATCGAAATACGCGATTGCACTCGACCGACTCACCTTGCAGCTTCTGCCGATGCTCAACAAGGTTGTGGAGGATCACTATGGTCATGAGTCGGGTAACGTTGGTTCCGTCAAGGTTGCGAAGACGCCGGCCACCTCGGATTTCGCGAACGAGCATCTGCGCCGTAGCTCCTCTGAGCTTTCGACCCCGCCGGCGACCAGCCATCAATCCTTTCCGCAAGCTGCTCAGCAACAGGTGCAAGATCAGGTGCATACGACAGATCACTTGTCTGCACCAAATCAGTGGCCAGCAGCGCAGGCTAGCCAAGTGCAACAGGCTCCAAAGGGGCCCGCCGCGAAGGTTTCCTACGAAATCCCTGGCATTAAGGAGGAGGTCGACCATAATGCGCAGGAGATTCGCATTTTGGTCGTCGATGACAGCCCGACCGTGAGAAGCCAATTAGCTAGCGCCGTGCAAAAGCTTGGGATGGCCTGTGACCCTGTGGGCAGCGCCTTAGAAGGCTTAAAACTATTCGAACAGCGCCATTACGATTTGGCGCTGGTCGACGTGGTGATGCCAGAAATGGACGGCTACAAACTCACCAAAGAAATTCGTAGGCACTTCAAGCAAACGCCCGTCATTATCTTGACCAGTAAGTCCTCGCCATTTGATTTGGCTCGAGGCGCCTTGGCAGGGTGCGACACCTATTTGGTCAAGCCCGTGACCATGCAAAAGCTCAAGGATGCCATGTACAAAAGCCTGCGAAAGTCTCTGGCGATTGACGATGTCGAATCCGTTTTGCAGGCGCAATTGGCTCGTAATGCTCAGGCCCAAGCTCAGCAGCAAGCGCTCCAAAATGCCGGGATTTCCCTGCCGGAAGTGCAATCCAATACCAATATTCGCGCTTTACCTAAGCGTGATCTCGCTAAGACCGCTTAATTTTTGAAAGAGAGACCCATCATGAACCAAATTTTAGTTGTTGACGATTCCGCGACCGAGAGAGAAAACCTTTCAAATATTCTTCGTGATGCGGGCTTCTTAGTATCGACCGCGAATAACGGTGCCGACGCGGTGGATAAGGCCAAACGCGAAAAGCCAAGCCTAATTTTCATGGATATTGTGATGCCGGATGTGGACGGCTACAAGGCCTGCCGCATGCTCGCTGAAAACCCCGAAACTAAGGGTATCCCTGTTGTGTTTGTATCGACCAAGAGTCAGCGCGCCGACCAGGTTTGGGCTCGTATGCAGGGCGGAAAAGACTTAATCGCTAAGCCTTATCAGCCCGAACAAATTGTAGACGCTTTGAAGCATGCCGCTTAAGTCATTTGCAACTTGAAACCTTAGAAAAAAAAGCATGTCGGAATTGACGTCCATTCTTGCCGAAGGCAGCACTCGGTCAAACCCGGAGACCCTTCTTGAACTACCCCGGTTTGGCGTTGTGCTGTCGGGTTATCAGTTTGTACTGCCGGAACAAGTCGTTTGCGACTTTATCTTGAGAGCTCAGCTTTTTAGCTTGCCGATGGCCCCAAGTCGAGTGATTGGATTAGTGCACTCCCGTGGTTTCGGAATTCCCGTATTCGATGCAGCGCGCACGGTGCGTGAACGAACGTCGATGAAGCTGGATGAGCCCGTACTCATCATTGGCCAAGGCGGGCAGGCGGGGGCGTTGGTGGTTGACCGCGCGCCGGCACTTTTGAATCAAATAAGTGAAAGATTGTCTTTCGCACAGCTCACTGGCGACGAACAGGCAAGTTCGCCTGCTCGGTCCGATCATCCGGTTTTCGCCGGCTTAGAAACTTCCGCCTTTCGTGGCAAATTATCAGATGGCGCCGACCCACCGAGCCTGTGGTGGAGCGCATCCTTCGAAACTTTATTCGCAAGACTTAGTCAGTTAAAAGGTTATTAAGAATGATTGGTTATAAGAACTCTATCGCTAAAACCCTAAGGCGAAACGTGGTAGCTCTGGTTGCCGTTTCTGTGGGGGTCACAGCCTTGGTGACTGGTGCAACAACCTACTACTCCAGCCAGCACACGATCAACCAGGAATCGAAGGCTCGCTTGGCTACCATGGCCTCGGTACAGGCGGCTTCAGTCGAGAGCTACATTAAAAATCTTAGCCAAGTCTTGGTGGCCACCTCTGAGTTGCCTGAAGTCGTCAGCGCCGCCAAGGTCTTGGTCGAAGAGTTTCCTAAGCTAAAAACCAAAGCCGACCTTGTCGCGCAGCGCAAGTCCGTCGCTAAATACTACACGGAGCAGTTCGGAAAAGAGTTCAGCAAGCGTAATGCAGGGGCCGACGCACAAGGCGACAAGCTTGCTGCGGAAGCTGCGGAGGACACGATTGCGTCTCAATTTTTGTACGTTTCCTCCAATGAAAACCCTCTGGGTAAAAAGAATGTATTGGACGAGGCCGCGGACGGCTCGGAATACTCCAAAACTCACGGTAAAGTCCACAAAACCTTTCGATCGCTCTACGATAAGTTTGGTTTCTACGATTTTTTTGTGGTGAATCCTACGAACGGCAGTATTGTCTATACCTATTTCAAGGAATTGGATTACGGTACGTCTTTGGTGTCTGGCCCTTACTCAAAAACACCTCTGGGGGATGCCTTTCGCATTGGGTTAAAGCAAAAAGCGGGAACACCTTGGGTCTCCAACTTTGCACCCTATAAGCCCTCTTACAATGACCAGGCGGCCTTCATGTCCGTCCCCATGTATGACCGGGATACCTTGGTTGCCGTGTTAATCGTCCAGGTGCCGATTGACAAAATTAACCAGGTCATGACTTTGGACAGCAAATGGGAAGAGCGCGGTCTGGGCCACACTGGGCAAACGCTTTTGGTGGATAAAGATGGCCTGCAACTCTCGATCGGCCGGGAAGTGTCGATGGATGCCGCCAAATTCGTGGCAGGCTTGGCGGGTACCGAGAACGAGAAACTTGCCAATCAAATTAAGGCCGCTGGAAGCGATGTCGGCCTTGTGAAATTGCCGGAGGCCTTATTCGCCGCCGTGTCCGCAGCGCCAAGCGGTTCGGACGTGTTTAACTTGCCTGCTGGTAAGAGATTGGTCGCCTTTACCCCTAGTAAGCTATTGAATCAAGACTTTAAGGTGATCGCCCAAATTGACGCCGCTGAAGCGTTTGAACCGCTGAGCAAATTGCTCGATCGTGTGCTGATCATTGGTTTAATTTCAGCCATTGCCCTGGGCGGCTTGGCATTGGAGATCTCTCGCTCCTTGGTGAAGAAAGTCACCGTACCATTGGCGCTCGTCACCAAGACTGTGGGCGAGTTGAACCAAGGTAATTTTGATGCTCGCGTGGGCATTAAGAGTGAAGACGAATTCGGTGAATTGTCGGCTGCTCTCGACAACTTGTTAGACGATCGTCTGAAGAGCTTGAGCGAGTCAGCCAAGCAGACTGAGCAGCTGAATAACTCTGTGATTGAGATTATGCAGGCCATCGGTACTATTGCGACCACCAAGGACTTGGGTTTAAAAATGCCGGTGGCGGAAGATTTGACCGGTGCGATTTCTGATGCTTTGAACTTGTTGACGGACGAAACCTCAAAAGTGTTGCGTGCCGTGGGCTTAGTGTCCAAAGACGTGGCCCAGGCCACCTTGGCGGTGCGAACCCAGTCTGAGTCGGCGACGAGAGCCGCGGTGCGCGAGCAGGCTGAGGTGGAATCTGCGGCGACTGAACTGGCGACGGCTGCCGAATCTCTATCCTCAGTGGCTCGTCAAGCCTTGCAGGCCAACGAAGTGGCTGAGCGTGCGGTGAAAACCACCAACGAGGCGATGCGTATTGTGGGCGGTACGGTGATTGGTATTGCTGAATCTCGAGACCTGATTCGTGAGACTGAAAAGCGGATTAAGCGTCTGGGTGAACGTTCTCAAGAGATTGGCCAGGTGGTTAACATTATTCAAGGTATTGCCGAGCGAACCGGTATTTTGGCTTTGAACGCGTCCATGCACGCTGCCGCGGCGGGCGAAGCCGGTCGAAGCTTTGCGGTGGTGGCAGACGAGGTGAAGCGCTTGTCTGAATCCGCTCGTGACTCAACCTCGCAAATTAGTCGTTTGGTGTCCTCGATTCAGTCGGAGACGAAAGATACTGTGATTGCGATGAACCAGGCAATTGGTCAAGTAGTTGAGATCAGCAAAATGGCGGACGATGCCGGGCGCGAAATGAAACGTACCCAGGACGACACTCAAGAGCTGGCGGCAAGCGTTCGGGACATTGCCAAATCGTCCGTGGAACAGGCCCGCGTGTCGAGCGGATTGCAGGAACGAGCCCGGGTGATCAAAGAGTCGAGCGCCGAAACTGCTCGCCAGTTGAACTCACAATCGAGCGAAACCAAACGTCTTGTAGACTATGCGAAAGCGCTACTGCAAGAAGTTAGCGTGTTTAAAGTTCCAGATTAATCGCCGGCTCCGAAAAATCCAGTCATGCAAACTGAAGTGTCCGATCAAGACTTGGACGGGTTATTAACGCCTGTTGCGATGCTCTTCGAGATTCTTGGTGAAGCGCAAGCGCTTCACCAAGACTATTCTGTTGAGTCCCGTCAAAGCACGGTCAACCCTGGCCTCGCAACCCAGCCCCCCGAGTGGCGTTCGAATTTTTTGGATGCCTTGAAGGCTGCCGGTCAGCAGGCTCAGGCCCGAGGGATCAAGAGTCTTTCTCACCTGGCCTCACTTTTGAGCCCGTATTTGAGGCAGTCTAAGGCGGTCCAAGATATCGAAACGGCTCAAACCTTTACGGCTAGTTTGTTCAGCCTTTTAGCGGGCGACCTTGAGGACGAGGAGGCCCAGGGTCTTTATACTCAAATCAAGACCTGGGTACAGCCTTTGACGCCGCTGCCACCATCGGTTGATCGCCTAATGGCAGAGCGTCTGGGGAGCGATTCGCGACTAATGAGAGCCGCTCATTTGGGGCGTTTAGAAAAATCGAACTCCGACGATCTTGTAGAAGCGGGTACTACGCCGAATGACGCTTTTGGTGCTGATGTCGATGTCGATGTCGATGGTGCGCTGGAAGCCGTTGACGAGGTCGGCTCACATGCCGAGCTCGGCCTGGACGATATTGAGCAAGGTATCGCCGAGCAAGGTATCGAGGAACAAGGTTTCGAGGAGCAAGGTTTCGAGGAACTCAACGACGAGCAAATCACCGCTGAGCAGGCTGTTAATGCCACGAAACCAGCGAATACGGTCGCCCTGGACGAGTTGGAGATGGTGTCTGAGGCCTGGCAAGACCTTTGCGAGTCACTCACGATGGAGTTGTCTCGGCAAGATTGGGATGATGCGAGCCCCGAAGCGAATGAGCAAAAACTCGTCAGCATCGTCGACTGTCGCGAAAAACTGGGTAATCTCAGTAATGCGCTGCGCTTCATGACTTTAGAGTCAAGTGCCGAGTCTCTGAGTTTATTCTCGAAAATTATTGAAAATGCTGAACGTTCGCCTAGCCTGTTTAATGGTGCACACCAAACCGGATTAATGCGCTGGGCGATGGCCTGGAGCGACGCTTTCCTGACGCGAAGTGCGGAGACTTTTAAAGATGCTTTGGCCGAAATGGCCAATGATGTATGGCGCTACGAAACTGAGGTTGCGCCAC
Source organism: Betaproteobacteria bacterium (assembly GCA_031361565.1). Lineage (GTDB taxonomy): Bacteria > Pseudomonadota > Gammaproteobacteria > Burkholderiales > Burkholderiaceae_E > JAPOKJ01. Next base: position 8,118 of record JANLRI010000408.1, read on the forward strand.
AATTCGAGCGGGCTTTGGCCGAGCTTGTCTCTCTGAATGTTATTCAAAGCCGCCAGGTTGCCCTGCGTGCGACGGAACTGGAAGACGAGGATTTTTCACTGGCGATTCCGGCCGATGCGGATAGCAATGTGGTGGACCAGTTGCTGCTGGAGCTGCCTCAGCTCAGCAATGAATTTAGCGCCCATATTGAAGCAGTCGTGACAGGGTCTCTTGAAGATCTCGGCGACGCGCGTCGCATTGCGCACACTTTAAAAGGTTCGGCCAACACGGTTGGAGTTCGCGGTATTGCCCACCTAACGCACTGCCTGGAGGACCTTCTTCAACTCCTGGATGATGAAGGATGCCTGCCCGATCCGGACATGGCCGAAACACTGTCGATGGCAGCGGACTGTCTGGCCGAAACCTCCGAGGCTGTCGCAGGGCATGGCGAAGCCCCGGCGGGCTTGGCCGATATGTACTCCTTGATTAGTACTGAGATCAATCGCCGCGTCAGTGCGAAACAAGGAGGAGGGGGCACGTCTGAACTCGCCGAAGATGTTTCGCTGTCCGAGTGGAGTGAGAGTAGTACGCCAAAGAGACTCGAGATGGTGGCGGCAAATCGTCCGGAAGCCACCAAGCCCGACACGACCAGGACTAGTGCACGCGAAGACGAAGTATTGCGAGTGGGTGCTCCTCTCATCGAAAAATTGATTGAATTTAATACCGATACTGCGCTTTTGATGTCGCAAGCATCGGATCGAATCTTAAACTTGGACGTTTTACGTAAGTCTATGCGTTTGGGTGGCGAGCGCTTCAGTGAGCTCGCGGACGAACTCGAACGAATGGTCGACTTACGTGGCCTGAGTATCAGCGGCTCAAAAATGCAAGGTGATTTCGATGCCTTGGAAATGGACGAATATAACGAGTTGCATACCTTGTCGCGTCGTATTTCTGAAGCCAGTGCGGACGCCCGTTTGCTGCAGCAACAGGTTGAGCAGAGCATTCACACATTAAAAGAGAACTTGGTACAAATCGAACGGGTTCAGGTTGAGGTTCGTGAAACAACCTTGCAAACTCGTATGGTGCCCGTGTCGACTATCGTGCCGCGTTTGCAGCGAGCGGCGCGGCAGGCTGCGCGCATGGCCAATAAACCGATTGATGTTCGCATTACGGGCGAGCGCACTAGTATTGAAGCGCAATTGCTGCAGCAAATTGTGGACTCGCTTGGGCACTTGGTACGCAACGCGATTGACCATGGCATCGAATCGACGGAGAAGCGTTCCCTGGCTGGTAAAGATGTAACCGGTGTTCTTGAGCTCAGTTTTGTGCGAGTGGGTTCAACCGTGGAAATTCTTTGCCGCGACGATGGCGCCGGTCTCGATTTGAATCGAATTCGCGATAAGGCGATTGCCATGGGCCTTGTGACTGAGACGCAAGCGCACTCCAGTTCTGATCAAGAATTAGCCCAGTGGATCATGTTGCCAGGCTTTTCGACCAAGGCTGAGACGACCCAGCTTTCAGGCCGCGGGATTGGCATGGATGTAGTGCAGCAAACAGTTCGTCGTATGCGCGGTCACTTGTCTATTGAGACCCACGCTGGATTGGGCACGAGTTTTAAGATTTCCTTGCCGCTGCGTGTGGCAACCTTGCCTGTGTTGGTGACTCGTGGAACAGGGCAAACTTTTGCGATTTCGGTTCGCGGCTTGCAGCAGTTGTTGGGCGCCGATGGTCTCGCGATTAGTCAGAGCGGTGAGCAAACTTTCACTTTTCAGAATAAAGTTTATCCGGCCTTTAGACTAGAGCAACTTATCGGACTGTCCCAATACGGGTTACGTCCAGCCTCCCACGAGGTGACCTCCGAGGTGGTGGTTTTGGTAAAGCTAAGTGAGACTGAGATAACTGCTGTAGTTGTGCCGGAGCTTTCGCAAACCCGAAATGTGGTGGTGCGAGCATTACCCTCCTACCTGCCTTTGATTGACGGCGTGGAAGGTGCTGCTGTTCTCGGTGACGGTGCAATCGCGCCCGTGGTGGATTTGGTAGATCTTATCTCCAGTGTTAAGCACGGTAAGCGCGCCGATGCTCGCCCAATGCTTGAAGTTGCGCCCCAACTGCTGTGTATGATTGTTGACGACTCTGTGTCGGTGCGGCGTGCGACCGAGCTATTCATCTCAGACATTGGAATGGATTTCATAAGCGCCTCCGATGGCCTCGAGGCGATTGATTTACTTCAAAAGCGCGTACCCGATCTGTTCCTGCTTGATTTGGAGATGCCACGCATGAATGGTGTGGAGTTGGCGCGTGCCATCCGTAGCGATGCGCGTACCGAGAAAGCACCGATCATTATGATTTCCTCACGCAATTCTCAAAAACATCACGAGTTGGCGACCTCTGCCGGTGTCGATATCTTCCTGACCAAGCCATTTACTGAAGACGTTTTAAGTAAGCATATTGAATCACTCTTGACCCGAAACTAGTTCGAAAATTCATCACGACAACTCATCACACTAGCGATCCAGAGCACAATGCGCTAGGATAGGCGCTAGATCAGAATTGGGGGCATGATGAAAGTCAATGAAGTTTTGCGAGTGAAGGGCAGTACGCTCTACACTATTTCGCCCGAAGCGATGCTCTCTGATAGCGTGGTGGCCATGGCGGAGCAGGATATTGGCTCCTTAGTGGTGATGGAAAAAGGCAAGCTCGTGGGCATGCTGACCTTTCGCGAAGTAATCCGCACGCTTGCTAAGCGTCAAATGGAGCAGCGCACGGGTCCTACGCCGCCCGTCGCAGAGATTCAGGTGCGGGGCGTGATGAACGCCCAGCCTACGGTGGTCCAACCCGATATGGATGTTAACGAACTGCGCCATGTCATGCTCGAAACTCGCCAGCGATATTTGCCAGTGATGGATAATGACGTACTTCTCGGGGTGATTTCCTTTCATGACGTTGCCAAGGCCGTCTTGGAAGAGCAGGGCTTCGAGAATCGCATGCTGAAAGCCTATATTCGGGATTGGCCAGCAGAAGGTTAAAATGCGCGCACATGCGCAGCTCCCCCACGCCTAAGAAACCTCAGCCCTCCAAAAGACCGGAGTTCCCCGTAAGGGCGAATTTCGATAAAAAATTGCCGTTGAAGGGAAGAACTCCTTTTCTAGAGCACGTGCCCATCTCAAGCCGGGCTTCGTCGCCGGGATTGGCGGTAGACGCCTCGCGTGCGAAATTGGTTCGCTCATTGCATGAGCGCGGGGTCCGCGAGGTCGCTGTGCTCAAGGCGATCACCGAGATTGACCGACATTTGTTTGTCGACGCCGGGTTTGCTAGCTTGGCCTATCAAGACGAAGCCTTGCCGATCGGGTTTGGTCAAACCATTTCCAAGCCCAGTACGGTGGCACGAATGCTTGAGCTGATGGGGGCGCGAATGCAACCGGCTTTGCGAAAGAAGGCCAAAGTTTTAGAGGTGGGTACGGGGTGTGGCTATCAGGCCGCTTGTATGGCAAAGTTGTTTGAGGAAGTCTACTCGATCGAGCGAGTGAAAGGTTTGCACGAATTAGCAAGACAAAATCTTCGCACTCTGCGCTTGTCCAATTTGCGTTTAGTGTTCGGTGATGGATATCTCGGCGTGCCGAGTGTTGCGCCTTTCGACGCAATTATTGTGGCGGCTGCGGCTCCGCAAGTTCCGCGAGCCTTGCTTGAGCAGCTTAGAATTGGTGGTCGTTTAGTCATCCCGGTGGGTGAAAAATATCAGGTATTACAAGTCATTGATCGGGTTGGACAGGAGGACTACGAGTTGATGGAGTTAGATGCGGTACGATTCGTTCCCTTGGTGGACGGAACGCGATAATGAAGCAGGCTATTCTCATGCAAACAAAATTAAAAAGCTCGGGCCTTTTTGTCCTGCTGTTGAGCTGTGTTGCGGCGGCTGTGCTGTCAGGATGCGCGGGCACAAAAACGTCCGCACCGATTGAAGTGCGCTCGCCCAACGGTAGTCTCCCTTCAAGGTCCGAACCCGTGCGCCGGGCGGAAGTGCCAAGCGCTGTCACGCCGCCACCTGCAAGTGGCCCGGTCGTAAGTACTCCGGGTGCGGCGACTGCGCCTGGTAACGGTGCGAAACCCGCGCTGCCATCGTCCGGGGCAGAAACTGGGACGGTCAAACAAGGCAACACCGAGAGTCGGCCCCTGGGGCCAGTCCCTGCGGTGGGCGGACAGCCTGGAGCGACCTCTTCTGCCGGGCTACCACCAGCGCCGCCCGTCGTGAGCGCGACACCGATCAAATCGGGTCCGAAGGCCGTCAAGCGACCGTTTTCGGAGACTGTTCTCGCCGAGTTGAAGGGCGCCGACGCGGCCGTGGCCGCCACTGCTCGAGCAACGCCTGCGCCAGCAAACTCCTCGACTATGGGAACCAACACTAACCCCAATAACCCTATTCCCAACCCAGGGCCAACAGCCACGCCACCCTCTGCGGTGACACCCAGCACGGCCGTTACTGCCAAGCCCGGCGCGGCACCAAGCTTTGCTTGGCCGATCAAGGGTAAAGTACTGTCCAATTTCAACGAGCCCAAGCAGATGGGACTGATTCTCGATGGGAAAATGGGTGAGCCGATCACGGCGGCGGGAGATGGTAAAGTAATTTTTAGTGGCCCCGGCCCACGCGGCTATGGCAACCTCATCATTGTCAAACACGATGGTGAATTGCTTTCGGTCTATGCACACAACAAAACCTTGTTGGTGAAAGACCAAGAAAGCGTGAAGAAGGGTCAAAAGATCGCTGAGCTAGGAGACTCTGGCACGGACAGTCCGAAGTTGCATTTCGAGATTCGTCGTCAGGGCAAACCGGTGGATCCAAAGCAATATCTGCCTGCACGCTGAGTTCGCTCCAAGCATGGCAAGACCTCAGGCTCGGCCACCTGCCGAGAATAACGTTGGCAAGATCAAAGTTTATCCGATTGAGTCCATTGACCTGGAAGCCAATGGCATAAGCCGAACCGACGGTAAGGTGTGTTTCGTACGCGGTGCCCTGCCCGGAGAGTTGGTCCGTGCTGAGGTTATACGTAGTAAGTCAAAATACGATATAGCGCAAACCCTTGCGGTTCTTAAAGAAAGTAGTCAAAGGGTCAAGCCAGCATGTCCTCATTTTGGTGTGTGTGGTGGCTGCTCGATGCAGCACCTTACCCCACAGGCTCAACTCGCGATTAAGCAACGCGGCCTTGAGGACCAGCTCTGGCATCTCAGTCGTGTGCGTCCCGAGACGCTGCTGCGTCCTATTTCTGGACCGGCATGGGGATATCGTTATCGTGCTCGCTTATCGGTGCGCCAAGTGACAAAGAAAGGCGGCGTTCTCGTGGGGTTCCATGAGCGCGCCTCGGGTTTTGTAGCGGATATGCGCGAATGCAAAATTCTGGAGCCCAGGGTCGAGGCCATGTTGATGCCCTTGAGGGCGCTCATTGAGAACTTGAGTATCCACAACTGTATGCCGCAGATTGAGGTTGCGGTTGGTGAGCGCCTCGTGACCGACGAACCCAAAACCAGCGTGAATCCTGGTGGAATTTTTGACTACAGCGCTGGCTTCAAGGAACTCGTAGTCGCCTTGGTGTTTAGAATCTTGGAGCATCCTAGCGATCTAGACGAAGATAAGTTACTTGCCTTTGCGCGGACACATCAAATCGAACTATGGTATCAACCCAAAGGGCCAGATAGCATCTATCTTTTTTGCAATGAGAATGGCCGCGTCGAGGACACCGGGGAGCTGTCTCAACTAGGTTACTACCTGCCCGAGTACGGTATCCATATGCCTTATAAGCCGACAGATTTCACGCAAGTAAATCACGCAATCAATACCGTTTTGGTAGGGCAGGCGATTCGTTTGTTGGACCCG
>JANLRI010000483.1:0-3093 GCA_031361565.1 Betaproteobacteria bacterium
GCTGACCTTGATCAGGTTGTCCTGGTTGGACAAAACGATCTCAGCGCGATCCATGTAGCCCGGTAAGCGGACCTCACGCAGCGAAAACTTCAAAGCGCAGACAGCGCTGGACGTGGCTTGAGGTACCTCTAAAGCGTAGAGAGTTGCGGGCGGAGCCTCAGGAAAAACCGTGCAGGCTTGTAGGCCTACGGCAATGGCCGTCGAACGCAAAATTAAGGAAAACTTACTTTTGCTCATCTTTATTTCCAAACAGCAGTGAATTCGGCTTGCGATTGATGGCATCGACGGTGTGTCGCAGAGATTTTGCCGCCGCAGAAACCTCTTCGAGCGACTTGGCAAGACCGTAGCCTAGGGCGGAATCATCAGACAACATAAAACCCATCTGATCGAGCGTTTTTTCGGCATTACCGATGCCTCGGTCAATGGTGACGAGACTTTGGTCGACTCTGGACAGCGATCCCTCGACTTTAATCATGGCTTTCTCAAAGATTAACAAGCTGTCGCCCATCTTGCGAGTGAGTACAGCGATGTCCTGGCTGTTGGATTCGAAGGCCTTGCCCAGCGAGTCGGCCTTGGTGCCGACCAGCGTACTGGTGTATTTAAAACTGAGTAAGGCCTCTTGCGTGGTTGCCAAGGTTGTGCGAGCGTCCTTGGTCGCCGCGACCAGCTCTTTGCTGATGTCCACCAAGCGCTGATCGAACGATTGCGCCAGTGATGTAATTTGAATGAGCGACTTGGGCAGCGGTCCGGGCTTGCCTTGTGCGTCCACCATCAAGGCATTGATGCTGTTGAGCATTCGCCTGCCCTCAATCACCATCTCTCGCACGGGTAATTCTTTAAAGGTTTCGACCAGGCTTTCGTTAGGTGAAATCGTGGTCGGAATCTCGAGCAAACTAGGTTCAACTTTGGCGAAGACGGGCTCCTTAGCCTCTTCGAAATCCAGCATGATCATCTGTTGACCCGTGACAAAGCTTTTGGTCTGCAAGGAGGCGCGTAAGCCTCGTTGCACCATACCTGATAACCAAGCATCACGAACCCCCGGTGCGTCCGAGCTTTTTTCGTAGCCGGGGACTTCGATGGTTCCGGTGAACTCCGCGTAGACTGGAAAAAGCACTTGACGGTTATCGGGGTTATAGATGGTTCGTACTCGTTTCACTTCACCAATCTTCATGCCCCGAAATTGGACGGGTGTGCCGACTTCGAGCCCGGTGACATTGCCGCGAAACACCATCACTGCACGTGATTTGGTTTTGCCCAGGGCACCGCCAAAAAATAAGGCGAATGCTATGGCCACAATCACAAGGGCACCGATCAGAAAAGCACCAATCAGGGCAAAACGGTTACTTTTCATGCGTTAAATGTGGGTCTGTTTTGCTGGGGTCGCTGCGGCTTAGGAATCTGCGTACTTTATCACTTTGAGCGTGCTTCGCCATCCATTGAGGAGGACCTTTTTCCAGCATGGTTTTAGTGTCTGAGTCCAGGAAAATGGCGTCTGAGCCAATCGCGAAAATGCTGGCTAATTCATGAGTGACAATCACAAAGGTGACACCGAGACTCTCGTTGAGCTCCAGGATCAGCTCATCAAGAAGCCGCGAGGAGAGCGGATCTAAGCCCGCCGAGGGCTCGTCCAAAAACAAAACTTGCGGGTCGAGCGCCATGGCTCGGGCCAAGCCCGCTCGCTTTTTCATGCCACCACTAATCTCCGAAGGGTAAAACGTGCCAAAGCCATCTAAGCCCACCAGTGACAGCTTGAGATCGACCAGCTCGCCGGTTTCGCGCTCCGAAAGGCCGGTGTACTGCGAGATCGGTAGCGCAATATTTTGAGCCAGGGTCATGGAGCTCCACAGTGCACCGCTTTGGTACAACACGCCAAAATTTCGACACAGGTCTTGGCGCTGTTGGTCGCTAAGCGCCCACACATCTTCGCCTCTAAATAAAACCTGGCCTTGTGCCGGGCGCTTGAGACCAATGATGTGTTTCAGCAAGGTGCTCTTGCCGCAACCGGAGTCGCCCATAATGATGAAACGGTCGCCTTTCTTGATCTCGAAATTGAGGTCCTTTTGAATGACCCGCTCGCCATAAGCCATGGTGAGATCGCGAATGCTAACCTGCGCTTCCATCGCCTTGGGTCCTAAATCATTCCGTCGTAAACGAAATACAGCACGGTGAGGAAGGCATCCGCTAAGACGATCAGCACAATCGAGGTGACCACGGCAGAGGTGGTGGCCTGTCCGACCGCTTGAGCACTGCGACCGCACTCAATACCGCGCAGACAACCCGCAAAGGAGACCACGAGGCCAAACGCGATGCCCTTGATTAAGCCCTTGACCGCGTCGGATATGTGCACCGCACTGGCCATCTCAGAGAAAAAGGACGGGGGTGAGAGATCGAGCATTCCCCAAGCCACGGCCGCCCCACCAAGAATGCCCATGAGGTCTGCGTAGAGCACGAGTAGCGGAGCCATCAGCGTGAGTGCTAATACTCTCGGCATGACTAGAAACTCGACCGGATCAAAGCCCAGAGTTTGCAAGGCATCGACCTCTTCATTGGTTTGCATGGTGCCAATTGCCGCAGCGAAAGAGGCTCCGGCGCGCCCGGCCATGATGATGCCCGTCATCAACGCGCCCATTTCGAGCAACATGCCCATGCCCACGAGGTCGGCCATGTAGATCTCGGCACCAAAAATTCGCAGTTGCACGACCCCCACAAAGGCGAGAATGCCTCCAATGAGAAATGAAAGCAGGGTGACGATGCCGAGCGCGCGCGGCCCGCACTCGACAATTTGGTCCAGGATGTCGATGAGCGGGACTCTTTGCTTTTGAAACAGTAACTTGATGAGCGCCGAAAAACACATTCCTGCTAACCACATCCAAGCGACCATGCGCTCAAAGACCCCGTAACCCCAGCCCCCGATTCTTACGGCGAGGTTAGGCTTGGCCCTCGCCACGCTGACGGTGGGTTTGGCGTTTCGTATCAAACTCATTAGGCGCTGCACGCCCTTGGGCAGAGGATCGGCGACCAGTTCGATGCCTTTTTCTTGAAGGCCGCGCTCCAGGCTCTTCAAAAATGCTGCGAGTGTAGTATCCCAATAGG
>JANLRI010000487.1:0-3166 GCA_031361565.1 Betaproteobacteria bacterium
CCGGTCTGTTCTCAGCAATTCAGAGCATTTTGGACCCTTGCGATTACAAAAACCGCTTTGGCCTGAAGGGCCCCACCCGGTTCATTTACTCTTGCTTCATCCGCCTGGCGGGGTAGCGGGTGGAGACCAATTACATTTACAAGCAAAGTTAGAATCTGGCACTCATTGCCTGGTGACGACACCGGGGGCAGGGAAGTTTTACAAAGCTGACTTGCCCAGCCAATTTCACGCGAGTTTCGACATCGATGAGGCCGGCTTCGAGTGGCTGCCTCAGGAAACAATCCTTCAGGACGGCGCTCAGGCATCCAGCGATTTTGATTTTTGTTTGTCTCGAGGCGCACGAGTGATCGCCTCGGAGATTTTGGTATTAGGTCGCAAAGATTTTGGCGAAACTTTCTCCCGCGGTAAATTTAAGCAAAGCATTTCGATTCGCCGTGAGGGGCGGTTAATTTTCAACGACGCCACTTTATGGAAACCGGATTTGCTGCATCAATCCGTGTCGATGAACCAACATCATGTCAGTGCGCTTTTTTGGGCGGCTCGACCTGAAGCCTGGCATGAAGACGAAGTCGCTGACTTAGAGTCTCGGCTTGACGCAGCTTGTCTCGATTGTGGTGCCGTTTGTGGTGTCTCCCAAGTTGTGCCGGGGCTACTGCTCATTCGTGTGCTGGGATCTGTTGTTGAAGGCGTGCGACGCATTACGCACCAAGCTTGGGCGCATTTGCGACCTCAAATTTTCCAACGTCAAGCAAGGCTTCCAAGAATCTGGAATACTTAACCGCTTGCCGACATTTTGTGGAGGATCGGTTGTGGAATTGACGCCTAGAGAAAAAGACAAATTATTGATATTCACCGCCTCCTTGCTGGCCGAGCGTCGCCTGGCGCGTGGGCTTAAGCTCAATTATCCGGAAGCCGTTGCACTGGTTACCGCCACCATTCTCGAAGGTATTCGTGACGGTCGCACTGTCGCCGAACTGATGCACGCGGGCACCAAGGTTTTGACGCGCGAGCAAGTGATGCCCGGTGTCGCGGAAATGATTCCTGAGATCCAGGTCGAAGGTACTTTTCCAGATGGCACCAAGCTTGTCACCGTGCATCATCCAATTGTTTAAGGAGGCTTCATGAACTCTCCTATGATGCCGTCCAATGACACACTGATTCCCGGTGAGATATTTACTGCTGAGGGATTCATTGAGATCAATGTAGGCCGACAAACACTCACGCTACCGGTAAGTAACAGCGGTGACCGGCCCATTCAGGTGGGATCGCATTACCATTTCGCCGAGACCAATGGTGCCTTGACCTTTAATCGTCGCGCCGCGCGCGGCATGCGTCTGAATATTGCCTCTGGCACCGCTGTACGCTTTGAGCCCGGCCAAAGCCGAACCATTGAGCTGGTGGCTTACGCAGGCAAACGAGAGGTCTACGGGTTTAATCAAGAGGTGATGGGGCCTCTCGACAAGAAAGTTGCGACAAAAAAAGCAGTGGCCAAGAAGGCAACTACGAACAAATCTAAAGCGCCCACCAGGAGTAAGAAATGACCCGCATTGATCGCCGCGCTTATGCCGAACAATTCGGTCCGACCGTCGGAGACCGCGTGCGTCTTGCTGACACTGAATTGTTTGCCGAGGTAGAAAAAGACTTCACGATCTACGGTGAAGAAGTGAAGTTCGGTGGTGGTAAGGTGATTCGTGACGGGATGGGCCAGTCTCAAGTCAGCAGTAAGTTTGCCGTGGATACGGTCATCACCAATGCTTTGATCATCGACCACTGGGGCATTGTTAAAGCCGATATTGGTTTGAAGGACGGTCGTATTTTCGCGATTGGCAAAGCGGGCAATCCCGATGTTCAACCCGGCGTGGACATCATCATTGGACCCAGTACCGAAGCCATTGCCGGGGAGGGCATGATCGTCACGGCAGGCGGCGTGGATACCCATATTCATTTCATTTGCCCTCAGCAGATCGATGAGGCTTTGATGTCCGGGATCACCACGATGATTGGTGGGGGGACCGGACCGGCTACGGGCACTAATGCAACCACCTGCACACCGGGCCCCTGGCATATTGCAAGAATGCTTGAATCTGCGGAAGGCTTGCCGATGAACCTGGGCTTTATGGGCAAGGGCAACGCGAGTTTACCGCTCGCGTTGATTGAACAAGTCAATGCGGGGGCGATTGGACTCAAACTCCATGAGGATTGGGGAACGACACCGGCGGCGATTGATAATTGTTTGGCGGTTGCAGAAAAGATGGATATCCAGGTGGCCATTCATACTGACACATTGAATGAATCCGGATTCGTGGAGGCTACGATCAAGGCCTTTAAGAATCGTACGATTCACAGCTTTCATACTGAAGGTGCGGGCGGTGGCCATGCACCGGATATCTTGAAAGTCGTGGGCGAAGCCAACGTCCTACCTTCATCGACCAATCCGACCCGACCGTTCACGGTGAATACCCTCGATGAGCACCTGGACATGCTCATGGTCTGCCACCACCTGGACCCCAGCATTGCAGAAGACGTGGCGTTTGCTGAGAGTCGTATTCGTCGCGAAACGATTGCCGCCGAAGACATCCTTCATGATCTCGGTGCGATCTCGATGATGTCCTCGGATTCGCAGGCCATGGGTCGAGTAGGTGAGGTGGTGATGCGTACCTGGCAAACCGCGCATAAGATGAAAATACAGCGTGGTGCTTTGCAGCCGGTTAAGGGTGCGCCACAATCAGGCGATAATTTCCGCATTAAGCGCTACATCGCTAAGTACACGATCAACCCGTCCATTGCACATGGAATCTCCCATGAGGTTGGTTCGATTGAGGTTGGAAAACTGGCGGATCTGGTGCTCTGGAAACCCGCCTTCTTCGGGGTCAAGCCAGCAATGATCGTCAAGGGGGGCAGTATTATTGCGGCCGCCATGGGCGATCCTAATGCCTCGATCCCGACCCCGCAACCGGTGCATTTTCGGCCCATGTTTGCCGCCTTCGGGAAGGGCATCGCCTCTAGCTGTGTCACCTTTGTTTCGCAAGCCGCTTTAAAAGCCAAGGTACCTCAGAAGTTAGGCCTGCAACGACGTGCTGTCGCCGTCAAAGGTATTCGTAAGCTACGCAAAAAGCACATGATCCACAACGATTACTTACCCGTCATCAGTGTGGATCCGCAAGAC
>JANLRI010000504.1:0-20964 GCA_031361565.1 Betaproteobacteria bacterium
GTTCAATGGGGTACGGCGTGCCGGCTGCGATTGCCGCCAAGGTGGCGGATCGCAATCGCATGGTCGTCTCCTTCAACGGCGATGGTTGTTTCATGATGAATGGTCAGGAGTTGGCCACGGCCGTTCATTACGGCTTAAATATTATCTTCATTATTGTGAACAACGGGATGTTCGGAACGATCCGTATGCATCAAGAGCGAGACTATCCTGGCCGAGTGCATGGCACCGGCTTCACCAACCCGGATTTCCCTGCGCTGGCGCGAGCCTATGGGGCGCACGGAGAGCTTGTCACCGAGACCGCTCAATTTGCTGACGCACTGGCGCGTTGTCGCGAGGTTGGCAAACCTTCTGTCATCGAGATCCGGATTGATCCCAATGCCATCACGACCGGTACCACCCTAGAGGCACTTCGAGAAAATGCGCTGAAGAACAAGCGGTAAGTGGAATAGAAAAAGTTCCCGGAAAGCCAGTCTTTTTGTAACTCATCACCCTTAAAGCACCCGACACCCATGGCCAAAGTACTCTTCACCGACTATGACATGCTCGACGTTACCCTTGAGCGTAAAATTTTCCAGGACGCTGGCGTAGAGCTCGTTGAAGCTCAATGCAAGACTGAAGAACAAGTCATCGCCGCCGCGATTGGCTGCCAAGCGTTGCTGATTCAATATGCCCCGGTCAACAAAAAGGTGTTCGAGGCACGTCCCGAGATTCGACTTTGTTCACGTATCGGGGCAGGCTACGACACCATCAATACCGATGATGCGGCCAGTTACGGCGTGTGGGTTTCCAACTCGCCGGACTATGGCGTGGGTGAGGTTTCGCTGCACGCATTAACCATGCTACTCAATGCCATACGCAACGTGTCGCGCTATGACAAAGACATCCATCACGGCCATTGGCACTACACCACTGCCGGTAAAATCCCGCGCGCTCAAAACTTAACCGTTGGCATTCTCGGCTTGGGTCGTATCGGTAAACGCTTCGCTCACTACGCCGCACCGATTTTTAAAAAGGTGATTGCCCATGATCCCTATTTGATCGATGGCGATTTTCCGCAATATGTTGAACGCGTTTCCCTGGAGGGACTCTTCGAACAAGCAGACGCGATTTCCATTCACAGCTTACTCAACAGCAACACCTTGGGGATGGTGAATCGCAATCTTCTGGGACGTATGAAACCCGGTTCCTATTTGGTCAACACCGCTCGCGGCGCGATTATTAACCTAGAAGATTTGACGACCGAAGTGCAAGCCAATCGCTTTGCCGGAGTCGGTCTCGATGTACTGCCCATTGAGCCTGTGCCACAGCATCACCCCCTGCTCAATGATCCGCGCGTCACCTTTACACCGCACTCGGCGTTTTACTCGGTAGAGTCCGAAATCGAGCTACGGCGCAAAGCAGCAGTGAATGTCGTGACATGGCTAAAAACCGGGCGACCCGACTATCCGGTCGTTCTGGGTAAGAACTAAAGCGTGTGCGTATATGAGCAGGTAGAAAGTACGGCCTGCTCGAAGCCCAACCTAGCATTCAATCTAAGGACATGACATGAGAATTCGAGAAATCGCCTCCGGCCTGCAATTCCCTGAAGGCCCTATTGCGATGGAGGACGGCTCAATTTTGCTCGTCGAGATTGCGCGTGGTACGTTGACCCGTGTTACTGCGGACGGCAAAGTGTCGGTCGCCTGCCAAATGGGCGGCGGTCCGAATGGGGCAGCGATTGGACCTGACGGTCAGGTCTATGTCTGCAACAATGGTGGCTTTGAATTTCATACCGAAAGCAACGGCACTTTCCGGCCCGTTGCTCAGGCCGTCAATTACGCCGGAGGCCGACTTGAGCGCGTCAACCTCAATACCGGGAAGTTCGAGCGACTGCTCACTGAAGTGCCCAAGCCCGACGGCACCAAAATCACGCTCAAGGGTCCCAACGATTTAGTCTTTGACCATCAAGGTGGCCTTTACTTTACTGATCTCGGCAAAGTGCGCGCCACCGAAATGGATCGGGGCGGAGTGTATTACCTTAACCCCTCCAGCGGCGAGGCCAAGGTCATCGCCCATCCCGCATTGACGCCCAATGGAGTGGCCCTCTCTCCTGACGACAAAACACTTTATTACGCCGAAACCGAGGGCGCTCGTTTGTGGGCTTTTGATCTTACCGGTGCAGGTACTAGCACCAAGCTGCCCTTTCCGTCCCCTCACGGTGGTCGCCTGGTTGCGGCCTGCCCAGGCGGTGGATATCAGCGCTTTGACTCGATCGCCGTGGATGCCTATGGCAATATCGTGATCGCCACTTTGCTCAAAGGTGGGATCAGTACGATTGCGCCGGATGGCACCTTGCTGTCTTTCGTACCCACCCATGACATTATGACCACCAATATTTGCTTTGGTGGGTCAAACATGCGCACCGCCTACATTACCTTGTCGGGCATTGGTAAACTCATCGCGATTGACGATTGGCCCGTGCCCGGGCTGCGTCTCGCTTATAACGCGTAAAATTCCCGATGCCCATTTATCTCATCCGACACGGCGAGACAGCGCTCAATGCGAGCCGCATTCTGCAGCCGCCTGACACCCCTCTCAGCGAGGAGGGTAGGGCGCAAGCCCAAGCGCTAGGCCGAAGGCTTAGCAGCCAGCCCATTCACGCCATTCTGACCAGCGACCTCAGTCGCGCCCTGCAAACCGCTCAGGCCATCGTCGCCGAGCGGCCACCGGTAATGGAAGTTCCCCTGCGCTTTTCTACCAGTAGTCTGCTGCACGAGCGCAACCTCGGTGATTTACGCGGCAAACCCTACGAAGCGATAGGTGTTGACCTCTTAGATTTCAAAGACGCGCCCCCGGGCGGCGAATCCTTAGCGCAGTTTGAAGAACGCGTTGCTGCGGCCTTCGAGCATGTTATCGATGTGCATCAAGACATGATGGACGCTGCCGAGGAAAATGGTAGTCACCAACCTGACCCTGTGCTCCTGGTCGTGAGTCACGGTTTGGTGATTCGGCGTTTTATTGAGGCTCATCTTGGTTTACGCAGCGGTGAAATCGTGCCCGAGCGCATCGCAAACACCTCGATTACGATTTTTGAATCAAGCCCGCCCCATTTATTGAAACTCCTGAACTGTAGTACCCACCTGTTAGGGGCACAATCTCCTCATCACAGTCCGGCGTTCGGGGGTTAGTCTTTTTGAGAGGCTAGGTCACGAAAGCTTCAAAAAAACAGAGGAGCATCATGACCCTATTCGATCTCAAAGACAAAGTTGCCGTTATAACCGGTTCATCGCGTGGCATTGGTAAGGCCATTGCGTATCGGCTGGCTGAGCATGGCGCCAAGGTCGTCATTTCCTCGCGCAAGCTTGAGCCTTGCCAAGAGGTTGCCAAGGAAATCAATACGGCTTTCGGAGAAGGTCGCGCCATCGCCGTGCCCGCCAACATTTCCTCCAAGGAAGCACTGCAAGCCTTAGTGGACGCGGCCAACAAAACCTTCGGCAAAGTGGATATCTTGGTGTGCAATGCGGCCTCCAATCCGTACTATGGCCCTTTGGCGGGAATCGAAGATGACCAGTTCAGGAAAATTCTCGACAACAACGTCATCTCCAACCACTGGCTCATTTCGATGGTGGCTTCGCAAATGCGGGCACGAAAGGACGGGTCCATCATTATCGTATCGTCCATCGGTGGACTGCGGGGTTCACCTATTATTGGTGCCTATAACGTATCCAAAGCGGCCGACTTCCAGTTGGCTCGCAACTATGCGGTCGAATACGGCCCAGACAATATTCGCGTCAACTGCATTGCTCCTGGACTCATAAAAACCGACTTTGCGCGCGCCCTTTGGGAAAACCCAAACACCTTGAAGCACTATACCGCCGTGACGCCGCTGCGTCGTATTGGTGAGCCCGATGAGATTGCGGGCGCAGCAGTTTTCTTAGCAAGCGCTGCAGGGAGCTTCATGACGGGACAGGCACTAGTGGCCGACGGAGGCGTGACCATTACTTAATGGTGAAGGGAACTCTCCCTTCGTCACCCAACGCGTTCTACCCGTCGGGAAAAAGCACCCATTGGACTAAACGATGTTAGCGTCTAACCTTATGATCTCAGCGCTAAACCCATTTTCCAATCGACGTATCGGTCGCCTTCAATTCTGTTTATCGAGTGCCTTAGTATGGCTTGCGCTTGCCCTTCTCAATAGCGCAGGCTTGAGCGGCCCCGTCTCAGGTTTTGTTGTCGCGACCCTCGCTACCGGATCCCTGATCGGCCTGTGTGTGGCTCGTCTTCACGATCTTGGCAAGAGCGCGTGGTGGCTAGTCCTCATTATTTTGCCCATTGTCGGCGCCGTTTATCTGGCCTGGCAACTGGTTTTTATGGGTGGTCAAGCTTCAGCGAACCCATGGGGGCCGAATCGCAAGGCGCCGCAAGACTTCTTGACGGTCCGTTAAACGATGGCCACCCAAAATGCTTTGGTGGTCAACGATGTCACAGGCATCAACCCAGTACCCGTCTTAGCGATTGCAAAGCCCTCAACGGTAGACGAGGTGGTGGCAGCCATTACCAATAGTCAAGGCGCGGTGTCGGTCGGTGGTGGTCACTTCAGTATGGGCGGCCAAACGGCAAGTCCGGCAAGTCTTCACATCGATATGCGATTAATGAACCAAATTCTTTGGTTCAAGCCCAGCGAGAAAACGATCCGCGTTCAAGCAGGGGCACGCTGGTGTGACATTCAGCGCTTTGTGGACCCGCACAATTTATCCATCAAGATTATGCAGACCTACGCCAACTTCACGGTCGGCGGATCCTTAGGGGTGAACTGCCATGGTCGCTACATCGGACAGGGTCCAGTCATCTTGAGTGTCCGTAGTTTCAAGATCGTCAAGGCTGATGGTGTCGTCCTTGAGGTCAGTCCAGTTGAACATCGGGACGTTTTTTACGGCACGATTGGCGGCTACGGTGGTCTCGGCATCGTGGTCGAAGTTGAACTCCAATTAGCCGACAACCTCCGTGTGGAGCGCCTTGCTAAAAAAATGTCGGTAACCCAATATCTTGAACACTTTAAAGCTAAGGTGCGTCATGCGGACGAGCCGATTTTTCACAATGCGGACATGTACCCGCCGGAGTACACGAGGGTAAGATCAGTCACTTGGGTGAAGACTGAAAAGCCAGTGACGCAGCCGCTGCGTTTACATGCGGGCGGCGCTGGATATGCTATTGAACGTTACTTCGTCTGGGCCATCACAGAAACACCTTTTGGAAAATGGCGCCGGGAGTTCTTGATTGACCCCCTGATTTACTTCACAAAGAAAGTGCACTGGCGCAACTACGAGGCCAGCTATGATGTCGCCGAACTAGAGCCGTCTTCGCGGGATCAAAGCACCTATGTATTACAAGAGTATTTTGTACCTTTTGAACGCTTCGACGAATTCACCCCGAAGATGGCGGAAATCTTAAAGCGCCATCGCGTCAACGCCTTGAATGTTTCGGTCCGGCACGCCAAGGCTGACCCAGGCTCTTTAATGGCCTGGGCCCGCGGTGAAACCTTTGCCTTTGTACTCTATTACAAGCAACGGGTACGCGAAAATGCAAAGAATCGAGTCGCCATTTGGACACGCGAACTGATCGACGCCGCAATCAGCGTCGGCGGTGCTTACTATTTGCCCTATCAAGCGCACGCTACCGTAGAACAATTCCACGCGGCCTATCCGAAGGCTCATGAATTCTTTGAAATCAAAAAGCGCTATGACCCTCAGTTTCGATTTAGAAACGTGCTTTGGGACAAGTACTATCCATCGGAGTCGACATGATTGTTCCTCATACAGCCTTTGCGCCGGTGGCGTCCGATTTCAAAGAAGTATTCGGCAAAGTTAAAAGCCACGATGCTTTCTACAAGTTTTTACAGAATGTCTATCACCTCTATCCCGAGGATCGATTCCACACTCTCATAAAAGAACAGACGCAAGCCCTCCCCGATGATGAATCGATTTATCGAAGTGTGCAACGTAGTTTATCGGGCATTAAGCCATTTCTGGCGGATCTGACCTACGCGCTTCCGGCGCTGGCGAAGCAGAAGAAAGAGATGTCCCGCCAGACTAGAGAGTTGCTCGCAGAACATCGCGGCCTCGCCGAGCAAACGGTGAACGGCTATGTTGAGATTGGCTCGACGGGTCGCTACATCAGCCAGCTTCGAAAAGACATCGAAATTCAAGGGCTGATTACCCTCGTAAATGATCTTGAGCCGGGATACTCTCCGGTGGATATTGTCGAGCGAGGTAGCCTCAGAAGACTAGGTACCTGGCTCGCTCTAAAAAATTATGAACCGATGACTGCGCTCGCTGCGGGGCAAGCCGATCTTGTCACTTGCTACATTGGATTACACCATTGCCCCCTGGATCGACTCGACGCCTTCCTTCATTCGGCGATACGCGCCCTGCGCAAAGGCGGTGTGTTTGTCCTGCGTGATCACGACGTTACGAATTCGTCGATGAATGCCTTCGTCGGCCTCGCTCATACCGTCTTTAACGCCGGCCTGAACACGCCTTGGGCGGACAACGCCGCTGAGCTCAGATTTTTTAGATCGATTGATGAGTGGATAGGCTTGCTGGAAGGATACGGCCTTAAATTTATGGGCAAGCGCCTATTACAAGCCCATGACCCTTCCGACAATGTACTGATGGGATTTGAGAAGGTGGTCGAGTGATTCAACAGGTCCGCTTATGCTTCACATTCTGCCTAAGCGCGCTGTTTTTTGGCTTCACTTCACCGGCCTCAGCGCAAGCCCTGCAAGGGAGCGCGATCACACCCAAGGAGCACGTCCGCACGGTAGATCAAACATTCTTAACGTTCCCCGAGTGGTTTCTCGTATTTAGCCCGGCCGAGTATGCTCAGTACCTGAAAACCGAGCGACCCAGCCAGTTCCCCTTCTTTGGTCATATTCGTCAATTTTGGGAAAGTTACAAAGCGGTCTACGATGAAACGGTCGCTCAAAAATATCCCTTCAATGCGGGATACCACTTGATGGTGGGCGTCATCGGCTCCAGTACAACCGTGGAATACGGGATAAAGTCAGCCTACGAGAATACGCTTGGAAGAATTTCGGAAGGTGTTCGCTTTAAAGCGACTGAGGAAGATCAATTTGGCGCCCGTTTTGCGCAGGATTACGTGAGTTTTATAAGAGATTTGCCGTGGTATCAATACGATTTCATGAAGCAATTGAAAGCGCTCTGGACGGTCGTACCTTGGAGCGGCGAAAACTTCATACGGAAATGGGAACGACGTTTTGCCCTGACGACCGAGCTTCTCGCAAAGGCAGGTTACGGAAAACTCATTGGCCTAGCGACGGGCTCAATTTATGACGCGCCTTTAATGGTCACGGCGGTTGCCGTATCTCCTTCGAAGAACTTGGCTTTCGCCAAAACCACAACCTTCGACGCCATCAATTTAATCGGTGAGGTTGATGCCAATACCAGTCTGGCGACGATTCCACGCTATGAAGGCTTCACGGCCTACGCGAAACAATTGGCGGCTGCAAATTTGAATTTCGTCGAAATCGCGGGCAATCAAAGTATCATTCTCGTGAGCCTGATTGGACCTGAAGCGTGGGTGCCAACTTTGACCAACAAGGTCCTCATTGAGCAGCGCATCCTCACCGTTGCGGGTCGTAAACGGGTGGTAGCGACGGTCAATGTAAAGGATTTGGCGAATGCACTCCGAGCTTGGTCGAGTCAGCGGGTCGAGGTTGAGCATTTGTTTGACTATTGAACCAGGGGCAAATCATTTGCGTCCTTAGAAAATCAATGACGGCCCTCGGTGTGCTTGGGCTCATTGTTGTCGCCTGGCTTTGTTATTCTTTAATCCGCTTGGCCTGGGTTGAAACCTTACCCATCAAAAGCGCCGTGGCGGGGTCCTCCGTTCAGTGGGTGAAGGCCTATGACACGGAGATCGCCTACCAACAGTTTGGGCCCAGTAGTCCCAGGACCATCCTACTCGTGCATGGCACTGGCGCCTGGAGTGGTACCTGGGTAAGCAATATCGACACCATGGTACAGGCAGGCTTTCGAGTGATTGCTCTGGACTTACCACCTTTTGGCTTTTCAGGCAGACCAAGCACCGCCGACTACAGTCGTGAGGCTCAAGCTAAACGCATCCTGGCATTCAGTCAGAATCTTGGTCTCAATCAACCTGTTTTACTTGGGCACTCTTTTGGAGGCGGGCCGGTTGCGGAAGCCGCATTGTTAGCGCCGCATCTCTTCAAGTCCTTAGTTTTTGTAGATGCGGCCATTGGTACGATCTCGGCGACGCCAAAACAATGTGAGGACGCCGACAAACCGGGTGCGGTTCTCGGGATGGTCGCCTTTCTGGGTGTTGCCGCTGTCGGCACACAACCATTCATGAGCCAAACCTTGTTAAAACAATTCGTGACCCGCAAAGAAGTGGTGACGAGTGAACGAACCGCACTCTATCAAGTGCCCTTTCAAAAAAAGGGGTTTAGCGCTGGACTCGCGTCATGGGGTTTGCAATTCGCGCTTGGATGTGAAAACCCTCTCAGTTCAAACGCCAGCCGCTACGCTTCGCTAACGCTTCCCACTGACATTATTTGGGGCGAGGACGATACAGTGACGCCAATCGACCAAGCCCTGAATTTGAATAGACTCATCAAAGGCTCGCGCTTGCATCCATTAAAAGGGGTCGGGCACATTCCTCAAATTGAAGATGTTCAAAGTTTTAATGAGACCTTGCGAAAAGTTTTATCAAACAGATAAAAAATCAAGCCTTAGGAATAGTGGCCTGCATTGAGGCACGCGAGTTGAACTTGGCAAACCATAGCGCCGCTTGCGGATATTGCTTGCGCCAATCGATGTTCGGAAAGCGGAAATCCAAATAGCCGAGCGCGCAGGCGAGTGTGATTTTGCCAAGATCAAAAGCATCACCCCAAGCGGCGGCGTGGACATCGATCATGGCTAGGCCCGAATGGACTTTTTCAAGTTGCCCGTTGGTCCATTCCGTCCATCGCAAAGCCTCAGGGCGCATAGCGTTTTCATAACGAGCCAGAAGCGCAGCATCGAGAATGCCATCGCCCATAGATTGCTCGGTAAGAATTTGCCAGCGCGCGGCCCCCGTGGAAGGTAGGAGCTTGCCTTGGCCTAGGTCGTTCAAATACTCACAGATGACTCGACTGTCGTAGAGCGCAACACCATCGTCAGTTAACAGGGTTGGGACCTTGCCTAGGGGGTTCTTGGCAACGATACTCTGGTCGCGAGTAATTGGATTCGCCGCACCTGGGACAATTTCGATGCGATCAGCGAGACCAAGCTCGAGTGCAACCACCATGCATTTACGGACATAGGGAGAAAGTGGAGAATGGAAGATTTTCATAAAGCCCTAGAACAAACAACGAGGAAGAATCAAGGAAGAATCAAGGAAAAAACGATTAACTTGGAGTTGGACTGGTTTGGGTCAATTTTTGATCGCGCCGCGCCCATTGCGATACCACGACCGGCACGCAAATACCGATGCCGATCAAGGTAGGAATCAGACCTGGTGCCACGAGCAGAAAGGCACCGAGAAAACATAGCCCTCGCTCCCAAGTGCGCATCTCGACAAACAGGTACTTGCTCAAAGCCGCCGCCAACATGGTGATGCCGAGTACACAGCCTACGAACGTGATCACGAAGTCATACATGGTGAAGCCCTTGGCCACCAGCAAAAGCGAGGGCGAAAAAACGAACACGAACGGCACCAGGGCTTTGGCCATACCAAGCCTGAAAGCCTGATTACCGGTTTTGAAGGGATCACTGCCCGCCATGCCTGCGGCCGCGTAGGCCGCTAGTGCAACCGGCGGCGTGATATCCGCCAAGACACCGTAGTAAAAGACAAAGAAATGTGCGACCAGAGGCTCAACACCTAACTGCACCAGAGTGGGCGCCGCGACTGTCACCATGATGATGTAGTTCGCCGTAGTGGGGATACCGCAGCCCAGCACGATACACACTAGTCCCGTCATGATCAGGGCGGCGAGCAGGGTGAGGGATTTCATACTCATCAAAGCATCGGGCACGACCATTGCAAGACCGGAGGCCATGGTTTGAGCAGCCGAGGTAATGATGTAACTGACTTTAAAACCAACGCCGGTCAGGGTGACCACGCCAATCACTAAACCCACGGTAGCGGCCGCTGCGCCGACAGCAATCGCGTATTTTGCTCCAGTCTCGAAGGCCTCGACCAATACCGCATTCGAGATCCGCCCTTGCAAGCCCATGAACTTCTTCACCAAGTGCCCACCCATCACGGCCGCCACAAATAACCCAATCTTGATCGGTTCGTCAAAGCCACCGAAGGAGATTAGGGCCAGTGCAACATGCAGAATAAGGCACAGCAACCAGTTCTTGGCGGTGTTGCCTCGATTCGCCAAGGTGAGGCCAATGATCGCGCAGGAAGAAATCCCCGTGAAAGCGGCCAGATACGGAGTGCGGCCACTCACGAGAATGGTGATCAACAACACCAAGGGTATTAAGGTGGGCCAGCGCTCGCCAAGACTTTCTTTGAGCTTAGGCATCTCGGCCTCAGTCAGGCCACGCAGCCCATAACGCTTGGCCTCAAAATGCACCTGCATGAACACACCGAAGAAGTGCATAAAGGCCGGCACAATCGCCGCCGCAATAATGGTTTGATACGGGACGTTCAGAAACTCGATCATGAGAAACGCTGCCGCACCAAGCACAGGAGGGGTGATCTGTCCACCGGTACTTGAGGCAGCTTCCACCGCTCCTGCGAACTCGCGTTTATAGCCCACACGAATCATCGCGGGAATGGTTAATGAACCCACCGTGACGGCATTGGCGACGGAGGAACCACTCAACATACCGAACATGGCTGAACCAAACACCGAGACCTTGGCCGGCCCACCCGCATAGCGACCAGCAATACTGGAGGCAATGTCCAAAAACAATTGGCCCAGGCCAATGCGAGTGGCCATCACCCCAAATAATACGAAGTGAAAAACATAGGTGGCCACCACTCCGACCGCCACGCCGTAGATACCCTGGCTGGTGAGATATTGGTGATTCACCAATTGCCCCCAGGACGATCCGGAGTGCTTGAGCAGGCCCGGAAAAATGGGACCGACCAGGGCGTAGATCATGAAGCCAATGGCGATCAGAGGCAGGGGCCAGCCCATTGAGCGGCGCGTGGCCTCCAGCAAGCACACGATTAAAATCGTGCCCATCACCACATCCATCGTGCCGGGGTTGCCCACTCTGAAGGCAAGATCCTCAAAAATGTAGGGGATATAGAGCACGCTCACCACACATGCGACAGCGAGCAACCAATCGACAAGAGGGATGCCACCCGGCGCAAACGTCGAGTGCTTGGGCGTTTCCTGATAGGCGCGCTTGCTAAACCCAAAAACCAGAAAAATTAACCCCAGCACGAAGGCCAGATGAATGCCTCGGTGGGTGGTTTCGCGCAGGAGGCCAAAACCAGCAGTGTAGTAATGAAAGCATGACAGGGCGATCAGCAAGCCCTTTACTAGCGCCGAGGCGGGCGGCACATAGGGCCGAAAGCGCATCTCAGGATCGAACTTTTCCTCAAGTTCCTGGAGGGCCTTGTCATCCAGGGCGGTGGCGCTCACGACCATACCGGCTCGCCAGGCTTACTTTAACGCGCCCGCTTCTTTGTAGAACTTCTCAGCGCCAGGATGGAAAGGAATACCGGCGCCTTTGACGGCATTGCCGAGATTAATAAAGGCACCCTTAGCATGGCCAGCCTTAATAGCTTTTTGAGCGGCCTCACTAAACATCGACTTAGTGATCTGATACACCGTTTCGGTATCCACTTTGGCCGTGGTCACCCATTGAGCACCCACCGCTAAAGTCTTGGTCGCACCGATGCCTTTGTAAGTGTCTGCCGCAATAGTGTCACTTGAGAAGAAAGCGCTTGCTTGGCGTAGACCTTCGGCCTGAGGGCCATCGATGGCCACTAGCTCAATACCGCCCCCACTTGAGGCCAGCTCCGCAATCGCACCTGCAGGGGCACCACCAGTAAAGAAGAACGCATCAAGCGAGCCGTCCTTCAACTTGTCGGCCGCCTGGTTAGGCTTGATGTAGTCAGGCTTAATATCGGCCTCCTTCAAACCATAGGCGGCCAAAATGATCTTGGCATTGATCAAGGTGCCCGAACCTGGCTCATCCAATGCGACGCGCTTGCCTTTGAGGTCGGCGACGGTCTTAATGCCCGAGCCCTTTTTCACAACAATGTGCACGCTCTCCGGATAGAGATTGGCAATCAGGCGCAAGTCACCCACCTTGGGACGGCCTTCCCAAATGCCGGTGCCGGTGTAGGCCCAGGTCGCCACGTCGGCTTGCGAAAAACCCGACTCCATCGAGCCGCTGACGATGCCATTGACATTGGCTACCGAACCGTTCGTGGCTTGGGCGGTAGCCACAATTTTGCCAGGCTGAGAAACGGCATTGGCGATCATGCCGCCGATGGGGTAGTAGGTACCGGCTGTGCCGCCGGTGCCGATCCGGAAGAATTGCTGGGCGTGGGCGCTACCCGCCGTCATCAGGCCTAAACTGGCCATACCAAAACTCAGAACTGCAGTAAGGTGTTTGACGGATAATTTCATCGATATCTCCTGTTGTATTAAATCTCTTGCACCCGAAGGCAAACACCGTGCTCCATTCAACCATGGGCAGATTTTTTTGGAGTCTAGCACCTGTCCTGGCGGGTGCGTCAAGCTAGCGGCGTGGAGGGATGTAGACACCCCAAGGAAGCTCGCCGACCGGCACTTCCTGGATGGCCTTACGTTGAGCGATGTCCACAATCGTCACCGAATTGGAACGTCCATTGGCGACATAGAGCTTCTCGTTTTTTGAATCAATCGCCATGTTCCAAGGGCGCTTGCCCACGGGAACATTGGCCACCACGGCATCAGTTTCTGTATCGATGAATAAGACATTGTTGTCACCGCCATTACTAACGATGGCGAGCTTGCCATCCGAGGTCATAGCAACGCCATTGACTCTTTGACCCGCTTTAATCACCTTGATAGGCTTGTGACTCGCCACATCGATCACATGCACCTCATCGGCCAGCTCGCTAGCCACATAGGCCTTCTTGCCGTTCGGCAAAAACCCGATGCCACGCGGGCGTTTACCGACATTAATGCTGACCAGCATTTCTCGCTTGGCGACATCGATGACATCGACCTGCTCGGCATTTTCTGCGCTGACATAGATCCATCGACCGTCAGGCGAAAAGACTGCATGCTCCGGATTCTCACCCTTCACCTTGATTTGGGCAAGTATTTTGCGGCTCGCGGTGTCGATCAGAATGACGGCATTGTCTTCTTCGACCGCAACCGCCAGCAAGCTTCCATCCGCAGAGGCATAAATTGCTTCGGGTGATTTTCCGAGATCGATACGGCCCACAATAGAGGGCTTGTCGAGATCGAGAATCAACAAATCATTGCCGGGCTGATCACTCACAAACAGGAACTTGCCGCTTTTGTCCGCGGCCATGCCGCGGGGTTTTTTGCCGGCCGGAATGCTTTGCAAAACATTCCCGGTGGCGACATCCAAGACCGATACCGTTCCGGTTTTTTCATTGGCAACATAGGCGCGCTCAGGGAGAGACGATCCCGGCAGGCTCGAACAAGCACTCGCGGCGATCAACACAATCACTGCCAGCCCTCGTTTGGCCGACGTTCCAAACATCGAGATCGTCTTCATCATCTTTACGCCTTCTTGTACTTCACAATCTTTTGGCTCTGCTGACCCAAACCTTGAATGCCCAAGGTAACCACATCACCTGGCTTCAAGAACTGAGGCGGCTTCATGCCTAGCCCTACACCGGGAGGGGTACCCGTGATGATGACATCGCCTGGATTCAAGGTCATGAACTGGCTCACATAGCTGACAATGGTGGCGCAATCAAAGATCATGGTCTTGGTATTGCCACGCTGTCTTTTTTCACCATTCACGTCCAACCACATATCAAGTTTCTGGGGGTTGGGGATCTCGTCGGTTGTAACTAGCCACGGGCCCAGTGGACCGAAGGTATCGCAGCCCTTGCCCTTGTCCCACAAACCACCGCGCTCGATCTGGTACTCGCGCTCGGACACGTCATTCGACACAACATAACCTGCGACATAAGTCAGCGCATCTTTCTTGGTGACATAGCTGGCCTTGGTGCCGATCACGATACCGATTTCAACTTCCCAGTCGGTCTTGACCGAGCCCTTGGGCAGCATCACATCGTCATCCCCACCTTGCATGCAAGACAAGGTCTTCATGAAAATGATCGGCTCTTTCGGGACGGGCATTCCGGCCTCAGCAGCATGGTCGCTGTAGTTCAGGCCAATCGCAACAAACTTGGTTGCACCCGTGAAAGGCACGCCCATACGGGGCTTGCCACGCACCAGCGGGAGTTTGTCAGTTTTGATTTTCGACAGCTTGGCTAGCGCTGCCGTGGACAACTGCGCAGGGCCAATATCGCCCACAAGCTTCGAGAGATCGCGCAGCTTGCCGGCGGCATCGATCAGGCCAGGCTTTTCCTTGCCCACTTTTCCGTAACGTACTAATTTCATAGTTTCTCCTGAGACAAAAATTAAATGGTGATGCCACCATCGATGTTAAACAATTGACCCGTCGCAAACTGGCTCTCGTCACTCGCCAAATAAACTAAGATCGGTACGATTTCATCGGCCTGCGCCAGGCGGCCCATAGGCTGGCGCGAGACAAACATTTTTCGCGCTTCCTCAATATCGCCAAGCTCTTTCATGCGGTCATGCAAGCTCGGGGTTTCTACCGTGCCCGGACCGATGCAATTGCAGCGAATGCCCTTGGTCACATAGTCGGCCGCGATGGATTTGGTGAGGCCGATGACTGCAGCCTTGGTCGTGCCGTAGGCGAAGCGGTTTGGAAAGCCCTTTACGCTTGAACACACCGAGGCCATGTTAATGATCGATCCTCCGCCGTTCGCTAACATCTTAGGCAGGAAGGCCTGGATCATCCAATACTGCGAGCGCACATTGATTTGCCAGGAGCGCTCAAACGCATCGTCGTCGCAGTCGAAGATCGAACCTTGATGAACCCAGCCAGCGCAGTTAAACAGAACGTTCAATGGCCCCATCTCCGCCACCAATTTGTTGATGCCGGCTTTTTGGGTCACATCGAGAATGCGGGTTTGTATTGACTTGCCACCTTGCTTGGTCGATTCTTCAGACAGACTCTCCAACAAATCTCCTCTGACATCGGTGGCCATCACGATGGCACCTTCTTTGGCCATGGCCACAGCGGCTGAGCGCCCCATGCCTTGAGCCGCCGCGCTGATTAAAACTCGTTTGCCCTCTAGTCGTCCGGCCATAATGACTCCTTCAATCGCCTATTTACAGTTCCTGCAAGGCCGCAAGCCTAGCGTAAGTTTGGTTTTTCTGCAGAAGCTCGACATGGGTTCCGGACTCGATGATACGACCTTTGTCCATCACAATGATCCGATCTGCTTTCACCACGGTCGCGAGGCGATGGGCAATCACCAAGGTCGTGCGCCCCGCCATCGCGGTTTCCAGCGCCAACTGTACGGCACGCTCACTCTCGGTATCGAGAGCGCTGGTCGCCTCGTCAAGCAAAAGAATCGGTGGGTTTTTGAGTAGCGCACGGGCAATCGCAATGCGCTGACGCTGCCCGCCGGAAAGGCGAACGCCACGCTCACCCAAAAAAGTTTCATAGCCTTGAGGCAAGGCTGTGATGAACTCATGAGCCTGAGCGGCCTTCGCCGCCGCCATCACCTCGGCATCACTGGCCTCGAGTCGACCATACCGGATATTGGCCATGGCATCCGCCGAGAATACCGTGTTGTCCTGCGCTACTACGCCGATCTGCTTTCTCAGAGCCGCCAAGTCCCAGTCGCGAAGCTCAATGCCTGCCGCTTGAATACTCCCTGCCTGGGGATCATAAAACCTTTGAAGCAACTGAAACACCGTGGACTTGCCAGAGCCCGATGCGCCCACCAGGGCGACCGTTTCGCCCGCCATCACGCTCAGAGAAAACGACTCAAGCGCTTTCTGTAAGGGGCGCGAGGGGTAGTGAAAGTCGACCTCGTGAAAGGTAATGGCTTCAACACCGTGTCGACTCAACAAAGAGAGGTCCGAGCGCTGCGTACCCGAGGCAATGCCGGGCTGAGTATGCATCAATTCCATCAAGCGCTCGGTAGCTCCCGCCGCTCTTTGAATGTCTCCCAGCACTTCGGCGATGGCGCCCACCGAACCTGCCACCAGCCCGGCGTAAAGAATAAATTGCATCAAAAGCCCGGCGGTCATCGTGCCTTCGATCACCGCTTGAGCGCCCAGCCACAACACAAAAACGATGGCGCCAAAGCTCAGGATGATCGCGACGGCCACCAAGATCGAGCGTGCCCGAAAACGACGCCGAGCGGTGGCGAAGGCCTCTTGCGTGGAATCTACATAGCGCTTGCCTTCGAAAGGTTCGCGCACAAAAGATTGCACGACCTGCATGGCATTCAAGATCTCACCCGCCAGCGCGCTGGTATCGGCGAGACGGTCCTGGCTGGCACGCGAGAGCTTGCGAACCCGGCGACCAAACATGATGATCGGGAAGACCACCACGGCTAAGAGCAAAACGATCAGCGAAGCCAACTTAACGCTCGTCACCAGAAGCATCACAAGACCACCGGCAAACAAGACCAAATTGCGAAGCCCCAGGGACAGGCTGGTGCCCACCAGGGTTTGAATCAAAATGGTGTCGGTGTTCAGACGAGACAGCACTTCGCCGGTCTTGAGCGTTTCAAAGAACTTCGGGTCCTGAATCAGCACCTGCTGATAAACGGCCTCACGCATATCGGCGGTCACCCTCTCGCCTAACCACGTCACCATATAAAAACGTAACGCCGTGCCCAAAGCCAGAACCACCGAAAGACCAAACAAACCGACGAACACGAGGTTGACCTGCCCGGGATGTTTGGCGATTTCGCCGCCAGAAAAGCCGAGGTCGATGAGATAGCGAAAAGCTACCGGGACGCTCAAGGTGGATGCTGCCGCCACCAGAAGAGCGAACAAGGCGAGCAGCACTCTTGAACGGTAGCGCATCAAGAATGGCGCAAGCGAACGATTCAGTTGTAAGGCAGTTCGCTTTTCGGGGGCTGCTTCGAGGGGAGATTCGGGACTAACGATGGACACTGAATAGCCTTGGGACGCGGGCCTTGATTCTACCGATTTACAAAAACCTCCAGTGAAATTGGCTTGCAACTTAGGCGATAATCTAGCTCCCTGTCCCAGCTACTTAAAAGAGTGTTCGCATGGCCAACATTATTTCTCTCATTCGCAAGCCCACTTTGCGTCTCAGCCCAGTCGACGACGTCGTCATCGCGGCCCGCCCCATTAAGGCCGGTCAGGCCATCGAACAAGAAAGCATCAGTGCACGGCAAGACATTCCCGCCGGTCACAAAATGGCGGTGAAAGCGGTCGCCAAAGGCAGTCCGGTCAAGCGCTACGGCCAAATCATTGGTTTCGCCACTGAAGATATTGGCGTTGGCGACCATGTCCATACCCACAACCTGGTCTTCAATACCTTTGAGCGTGACTATTGCGTCGGGGTCGACGTGAAACCAACGCCTAAGCCTGCCAAGGCGGCAACCTTCAAGGGCTATGAGCGTGCGGACGGTCGGGTCGCCACTCGAAACTATATCGGCGTGATTTCCACCGTGAATTGTTCGGCCTCGGTATCGAAATATGTTGCCGCTCATTTCACACCCGAGGTACTAAAGGCCTTTCCCAATGTGGATGGCGTTGTGCCCATCACCCACTCCTCAGGCTGTGGCATGGACAGCAATGGGGTGGGCATTGATATTTTGCGCCAGACCATCGCCGGCTATGCCCGGCATGCCAACTTCAGCGGCGTGGTGATGATTGGTTTGGGTTGCGAGGCGAACCAGATGAGCTCTCTCTTCATGGCTCAGGACATGAAGGAGCACAAAGCCCTACAGGCCCTGGTTGTGCAAACGTCCGGTGGCACCCGCAAAACGATTGAGGCTGGCATTGCAGCGGTAATGAAGATGCTGCCTGAGGCGAACAAACTCAAGCGCAGTGAGGTCTCCGCCAGCCACATCACCATCGGCCTGCAGTGCGGTGGCTCAGACGGCTACTCGGGCATCACCGCCAACCCGGCGCTGGGCGCGGCTTGCGATCTTTTAGTAGCACAAGGCGGAACTGTGATTTTGTCTGAAACCCCTGAGATTTATGGTGCCGAACATTTACTTACCCGCCGTGCAATCTCGCAGGCCGTGGCCGACAAATTGATCACCCGCATCAAATGGTGGGAGAACTACACTGCTCACAACAATGGCTCGATGGACAACAACCCCTCACCCGGCAATAAGGCTGGCGGCCTCACCACCATTTTGGAGAAGTCGCTCGGCGCGGTCGCAAAGGGCGGCACAACCAATTTAATGGATGTGTTTGAGTACGCTCAGGCCGTCACCACGAAGGGTTTCGTGTTTATGGATACGCCCGGCTACGACCCGGTGTCAGCGACGGGGCAAGTAGCCGGTGGAGCGAACTTGATCTGCTTCACCACGGGGCGCGGCTCTGTCTACGGCTGCAAGCCTTCGCCATCGATTAAGCTGGCGACCAACACTGCCCTCTATGAGCGCATGACGGAGGACATGGACATTAACTGCGGAGATATTGTGGATGGCCTCAAGACCGTGCAGCAAAAAGGGCAGGAAATTTTCGAACTGATCTTGCGCGCGGCCAGCGGTGAACAAACCAAGAGCGAGGCACTGGGCATAGGCAACGATGAGTTTGTGCCCTGGCAACTCGGCGCGGTGATGTGAGATGCCTCTTAAAGTAAATCCGATTGCTTTGAGCATCATGCTCGCCTCCGGCGCGAGCTATGGGCAAAGTGACATTCCCGGTGGACGGGGCGCAAGCGGTGGCGGAGCGTCGAATGACCCCACCCTTTTGCCCGAGGTACAGGTTCGGGAGAATCGTCAGTCGGTTGAAGAACGCTTTCAGGCGCCCGGCTCAAGAGTAACGATTCGTCGCAGCGATATCGAGAATATGGGCGCGGACACTATCGCCGACGTGCTCAAGCAATTGCCGGGTGTACAGAGCAGCGAAAGCGGTGGCATTCGAATGCGGGGCATGGATCGCAGCGCTACGCAAATCTTGGTGGATGGCGAGCGCGTCAGTGGGGGTCGGCGAGGAGGGCAACTGCCTTTTGATCAACTGCCCTCCGAGATGATCGAGCGCATTGAGATCATTCGCTCACCCACGGCGGAATACAGTGGGGCGACCGGGGGCACCATCAATATTGTTTTGCGCGAACCGATGGAGAAACGTGAAACCAATCTTCGTTTTACGAATGGCTTTGCTTTTGGTCGAAGTGCGGGCACGGCGTTTTTCGCTCGTAGCGGACCGCTTAACTCTGCCGAACCTTTGCCCAAGCTTGGCCCTCCGCAAGTGCCCGCTCCGAGCACAGATACCCAAACTAGCGAGCGCAAGCCTTTTTACCCTTGGACTTACTTCCTCGGCATGGCTTTTAACGAAAGAGTCACGGGCAATGACCGCACCCGTCACAGCGACGAAGTAGACAGTGTTGGCACTAGCAAACTTTCGGAAGATGGCACGGAATCCACTCGAACTCGCACCCGCGAATTCTCGATGTTCCCAAGGATCAATGGGCGTTTAGGTCCCCAGGACAGCATTATTTTTAGGCCCTATTTCACGACCAATCGAGTCACGTCTACCAGTGAAGGGACTTCGACCGGCACAGCCGGCGCTAACAATATCGCTGGCAACTCTAGCGAGACGCTTACAAGTGAGCGCTACTTGCTTCGCCTGCGCGCGGACTGGACCCATAACTTCAAGGACAGCAAGCTCGAAACCCGCATGTCTACGCAGAAGTGGAAAGAAGACGCGTTGCGAAACCGCCAGGAAAGCAGTTTCGTGAATGGAGCACAAGTCTCCGGCTTGGCCTCCATCTATGATGACAAGCGTAGCGAAACGGAAGTCTCTGGCGGCATGAAACTCACTGGTGCCGGTGGCACGCATATTTGGCTGCTTGGTGGTGAGTACGAAAACCGCAAGCTCGATATTGAAAACAACACTGTGCTCACTCCGTCGCTCGGGGGCGCCAGCAATGTGAACAAGGTGTTTAACTCCAGTATTCAGCGCTCGGTCGTGTTTGTACAGGACGAATGGACTGTGGCGGCCAAAAACACATTGACGATGGGTTTACGTTACGAGCATTTCAATCGCGACAGCGATGATGGCACGACGATCTCTAAAGACGTGCGCAGCTTTCTACAGCCGAGTTTGAATTATCGTCAGCCAATCAATGCAACGGTGCAGTTTCGAGCCAATGTTGCCCGCACCACCAAGCTACCCTCGCTGACGGATGTGCTTGATCGTGTTGTGCCGAGCCTTGGCACCAACACCGTCTCGCGAGAGGATAGTGTCGGCAATCCAGGCTTGAAACCCGAGGTGGCACTTAACTTCGATATTGGCTTAGAGAAGCGGCTTTCGCCGCGAGGCCAGGCTGGACTGAACCTTTTTCTGCGAGACATCGATGATCTGATCGTCAGGAAAACCACCCGAGGCCCCCTAGCGACAGATCGTTGGCAGCAGCGCCCGGATAACTTTGGTGGAGCCAAGGTTTATGGTATTGAAGCCGACTGGAAGAGCGACCTGGGCTGGTTAGGGCAACCTGGTTGGGATTTTACGGCCAATGCAACCGTTCTACAGTCTAAAGTGGATCAACTGAGTGGCGCTCACACCCGTATTCCCGGCCAGCCCCACTATATGATGAACTTCGGCGTTGCCAAGCCGTTCCCGCGTGCATCAACAGGAGGTTGGTATGGCGGCGCAACTCTGAGCCTCACGGGAGCTTCGGATATTGGCGACGTGACCGGCTCTGGTGGACGCGAGCGGGCTTACTTTGGGCTCGATGCCTATGTGGGCAGTATCATCCC
>JANLRI010000510.1:0-37964 GCA_031361565.1 Betaproteobacteria bacterium
ACTATAAGTTCGCCGCCGATTTCTCGAATCCGGCACTTAAAGCCTGGAAAAACTTGCCTTTCCAAGGAGATGTTTCAGTGGCCGCAGGCAAGGTCCAATTTGGTGAGGTGCAGGCTTACCCGACCGGCACCTTGATCATCCGCGTTTTTGATGATGCCACGCCGCGCCGTCGAGTGGCCTCCAAAACCGCAGCGGCTCATTCCGCTGGAACCCTACAAACTCCGCACAACAACGCAGACCTTACCTTGACAGTGCCTGCCGGAACTTGCAGTGTGGCGGCGGATGCCCTGAGCGCCGATCTGTACGTCAATGGACGCGGCGCCAAGGACGTGGTGGTGCCAGTGGGAGGAACGGTCATTGCCGAGTTCATTCTGCCCATCCTCAATACCGTGACACCGGGGCTCGACATTACTCAAGACGGCATCTGGTATCTACCCCCAGAGCCTCCTCCTCGTCCAGGCGAAGTCGCTCCTCCGGCGCTTGCCAAAGAACTGCCCAGTACCTTGCATCTGCGGCTCAATGAAACACAGCCTGCGAAACCCTATACCGGAGGAGGTGGGTTGGACTTTAACGGCGCGCACCTGCAGGTCTATCGAAGTAGTAATTGTTCTGGGCTAGCTCTGGCCTCGGGCGCTCGCCTGAGTAATGCCGAACTCAAGGCCGGTTTAACGCTGTATGTCAAAGGCGTCTCCCGTGGCAGTGCTCACTTTAAACTCGCCCTGGACCTTTCGGGTGATCCGAATATTATCGTGCTGCCTCCTGTCGAGAAACCCGTCCAGGTCAAGGAGATCAACGTGGTTGAGCCGAAGATCGCGCTCGAATACAAAGTTGTACTTTGGGATCGCGGTCTTTCGGCCCATCAAAAAGACGACAAGGGAGTGGTTGAACCCAAGCTTATTTTTGCGGACGCCACGAAAATTGAGCTTTCACTCACCGAGTCCAGTGCCGATGCTCCGTACAAGAAGTCTGGACGTCTCGAGGCCAGTCATTGCCTGGTGTTTAAAGACGAGGGCTGCACCCAAGCTCATGCGTTCGACTTGGCCCAGCCGATTGCTGTCGAGACCTTGAGCGGAGCACAGTATGCGCTTTGGCTGCGTGGCAAAACACGCGGCCAGTTCAACCTCAAGTTAACCCTCGCCGATCCGGCGGATCCGCATATCCGGCTGCGCCCTCCGGCGAGCAAAGGCATGGGCGTGGTTGAGCTGAAGATGGAGTTGCATGAGTACGATGAAGCGGCTCTGCTCAACGAAACCTTTGACGACAAAAAGGACACCCTGGCCCTGCATTTTGGCGCTCTCAAAGACAAGGCGATTCCTGCTCAAGTGGTCATGAGTGACGCTAAAAAGGTGTGGCCAGGTCGCCTCTTGCATGCCCAAAAATCGGGGTCTAACAGTCGCGCCAAATTAGTGGTGAAAAAACTGGATGCCTCGCAGTGGCCAGCGGGTTGCGATGACTATTTGATCCATCTCAACCGGACCGTAAAATCAGGCGCTGTCGCGCTGTACGCGGCGGAAACTGAGGGTGATCCCATGACCTTCCCAACGCCGCGCGCGGGCCAGAAGGTGAGCGCGCTGACCGCCGATACGATCTACTGGGTCGAAGGCGGCGCAGCCTGTAGCGCCTGGCGCAATGCCGAGCTTGACCTCACGCTCAGTCGCCCCGAGACGAGCCCTGATTGCACTCTGGCGGCAGAGGCCAAGCGACATGCCGACTGGGCACGCTTTACCGTGATGAAAGTCAAAGAAATCAAGCTCGACTACAAGGCCGCAGCGGATGAGGCCAATGCCTGGGATTCGGCCGAGAACCGCTTCTTCGTGAATTTGAAAGACGATCCCGATGGGCGCAAAATCAAACTCGTTGCCGAGATTGAACCCAAGCTTGAAGGTGTGCTGATTCACTTTATGTTGGCGCCTCAGAAGGACAATGGCCTCAAAGCCAACTGGGGGGTCGATCTACCCGCAACCTGGAAGTGGGGCGCGATTGAGGATGGCGTCAAACACAAAGACCGTGATGCTCACAACAAGCTCTTGCACTCTACCAAGAAAACCAATGCCGAAGGCAAGGCCGAGATCGAAGTGACTTTGTCGCGCTTTGGTGGCGACATCTTTGAGCCGGGTGCCTACATTATCCAAGATCCGCACTTAGCCAAGTACGTAAAGGACCATGCCGATCTAGGTAAACGTAAACCCGTGCTGGCTTCCCACACCATCACCGTCTGGAAAAAGTTTTGGTATCACGAAGTGAAAGTTTCTGGCATCGATGTCGCCGATTTTGGCGATGCGGCCGATACCTACAAGGATGTCAAAATGGAGATGGTCGCGGCGCCCGTCGTGACGGTCTCTGAGGCCTCTGCGAACAAGCTCCGTCCCCAGGTGCTCTATCACAAATATCAATTGAGTTATTACGTTGATAAAAATGCTAATGCGTATGTGAACAACTACCCGGATGACGAGTCCTGGGGTTTAATGGTGGGTAATGAGCATCAAGCAAAGCTTTTTGCACTGGCTAAACCCGCAAAAAATATGCCTGTGAAACTTCCTGTCATGACGGTCCATGCTCTTTGGAAACCTGACGGCACGAGTGCTAGCAAGGACCTTGCCTGGAGCGAGGCCCTACCGCTCGCGGCGACCCTGGACAAAAACGCGCTGAATCCGCCACTTCAAGGCGGCGACCTTCTCGCTTCAGGTTCTTGGGAGGCCGAGGATTTTGATGCTGCCGCAGATGGAGGCAAAGGGGCGTGGGTTAATCAACGCCAAGGCGAATTGCTGGGCACGGATGTTTTTCTTAACACAGGCCGCTCGGACCCCCGAGAGGTTTGCATCGATTGGCCTGCGGCCGTAGTGCAAGCAGCTCAAACTCGAATCAAGTTCACCGGTCTGACCTTTCGCTGCGCGCGCTATGTCCTCGGCACCTCTTACCAAGCGGGTGTGATCAATGCTTACACACCGAACGACGTTCAGGACTTCATCAATACCATCAATCACGAAATCGGGCATTCGCTTGGTCAGGTAGAAAAGTCACCGCCTGCGGGTGTGCCGACGCATCCACTCCAGTATGATAAGAGCGGCTCGCATTGCAACTACGAGAACAAGGCTTGCGTCATGTACGAAAGTGGTCCGGAACCGAAGAGCTTGAACCGCTACTGCCCAACCTGCCATCCGTATGTGCTCTCAAGCAAGGCGAAATTCAAGTCGTAAAACAAGATCGAAATCAAGGAGCAAACGTGCGACGCTTCGCCCAGAAAAACCTCGCTTGTTCGATCTCCCTAATCGCAGTGGTTTTAATCATTCATTTGTCTACACCCGAGGTGAAAGCCATGACATCAATTCTTGATCAAGTCTCAGACTTGCTAAAGTTGCCCTTGGCGGATTTCCTTCGGTTCGGTGAAGAGCAACAGATACACCTGCAAAAGAAACTTGGGAGCATCGCAAGAGCTGGCGCTTCTACAAACAAAGACTTGCAGATTCTTGCGCTAGGCGCACCATCGGAGCTTAGTCTCGATGAATATCCCAAGGTGCCGGTATTGGTGGCGAGTTCTCGAACAGGATTACGCGACTGGCAGGTTAATTTCCGAACCAATCTCAATCTCTTTGTGCGTAATCTCCGTTCAGGAGAGTTGCGTGTGATTCAACCCTTTGTTTACACTGAACGGGGCGCTCAAGAGCTATTGTCGGGCAAGGGTGCGCCACCCAAAGAGTCTGAAGCGACAAGCCGAATGTCGGGCGTTAACCTTGTTGAACTCGAGGGGTTAACGCCAGGTGTGCATGTTGTGTCCGCACTGGCCCACCAAATTCGCTCGAACACGGTCATCATCAATGCTAAAGGCACGAGCGCCGCTGGTCGAGACGAGGCCAAAACGGTCCCGGCCTACATACAACACACTTTGAATCGAAGTGCTGACCTGCCTACCCGAATTGAGCCCCGCACTACGGCAGCGACGAGCGGGCCTGGGCTGCTGGGCATCGCCATTCAAGTACGCGCCAGTGATGGTGTGGTTAAGGCCGCTGCGGGACAAAGTGCCTGGCAGAGCAACCTGATACTGATCAAGATTGACCAGACCCCCATCATCATTCCCATTTATGTGCCCGTACAAGAAGTGACGGCATCCGATGGCAAGCCTGCGTTTAATGCGGTATTTGCAATTGATCTGGGCAAGACCAAGTTTGTGAGCAGCATCTCTGATGTCGGTCTTGCCTATCAAGTTTATTTGGACGCGGGCCATACCCTCATAGGGCCTCATCCCTTGCGAAACTAAAGCACAGGCCTCGGACGCTGCCGATTCCACCGTCTGAGGGTTGGTAACAGGGATATTTTCGAAACCCCGACACCTCCAAGGGCCGAGGCAAAGTAACATGAAGGATAGGTCCACACTGTTTCTACTTTCTTCGCAGGATAACGCATGCCCATCGAGTCCAACCCCAGAATCGTCGACATGCTTATCGTCGGTGCGGGCTTCTCTGGGTTGTGCATGTTGCACAAGGCGCGAGAATTAGGTCTCCATGCCAAAGTCGTCGAGGCGGCGGCCGGTGTCGGGGGCACCTGGTATCACAACTGCTATCCGGGCGCGCGGGTCGATGTCGAGAGCATGGAGTACTCGTTTCAGTTTTCCGAGGCCTTGCAACAGGAGTGGCAATGGACCGAGCGCTACTCCCCCCAGCCGGAATTACTCAAATACGCTAACCATATCGCGGATCGTTTTGATATGCGGCGCGACATTGAATTGAATTCCTGTGTTACTGGCGCCACTTTTGACGAGTCTGACCAGCGTTGGAAGATTGCGGCCACTCATGGGAACCCGGCGGTACCTTCGGGCGGTCGTCCTGGTCAGCATGAAGACGTCCTGCAGAATTGGTCCGCGCAATTTCTCATCATGGCTTGCGGTCCATTGTCTTCGCCCAATACACCTTCCTTTAAAGGACTGGAAACTTTCGAAGGTCCGGTGCTGCATACCGCGCGTTGGCCACACCATCCCGTTGACTTCGCGGGACTAAAAGTCGGCGTCATCGGTACGGGCTCTTCCGGAGTTCAGAGCATTCCCATGATCGCGGCGCAAGCCTCACATCTCACCGTTTTTCAACGCACCGCGACCTATGTGGTGCCCGCACGAAACGCACCGCTTGATCCGGCCTATGTTGTCGCAGTCAAGGCGGACTATGTAGGCTTTCGGGCACGCAGCAAACAAATGCGCACCGGTTTTGGGAGTGATTTTCCGCCGCGTGATGTGTCGGTTCTAGAGGTCGACGCCCAAGAGCGTGAGACGCAGCTCGAGGCGCGCTGGAAGATTGGCGGCTTCCATTTGCTGGGCGCCTTTCGCGACATTATGACTAATGAAGAAGCGAATGGATATGCGGCGCAGTTTGTTCGAGACAAAATTCAGAAAGTCGTCAAAAACCCTGCGACCGCGCAGTTGCTTTTACCCGATCAAATCATTGGCTGCAAGCGTCTTTGTGTCGGGACGGATTACTACGAAACCTACAACCGCGACAATGTCGAGCTGGTCGATGTCAGCCAAGCACCCATTGAAGCCCTGACGCCGAAAGGGTTGATGACGGGCGGTCGACACTATGCGTTTGATGCACTGGTTTTAGCGACCGGTTTTGATGCCATGACCGGCACCTTGATGAAGTTGGACATTCGAGGCCTCGGTGGTGTCAGCATTCAAGAAAAATGGAAAGCGGGGCCGCTCAACTATCTCGGCCTCGCCATCTCGGGCTTTCCAAACTTCTTCAATATCGCCGGTCCAGGCAGTACCTCGGCCTTTACCCTGGGCACCTTGGCGATTGAACATCATGTCAACTGGATTGCCGACTGCATTCAATTTATGAAAGCCAAAAATTATTCAAGCGCGGTCGCGACCGAGGAGGCCGAAGAAGCTTGGGTCGCCTATGTTGATAAGGCGGCTCACCGCTCCCTGTTGTTGGGCTGCAATTCTTGGTATCTTGGCGCCAACATCGCGGGCAAGCCACGTCAGTTTATGCCCTTGGCCGCAGGGTTTCCGTCCTATGCGAAACGCTGTGCCGAGGTTGCCGAAAAAGATTACGAGGGTTTTTCTTTCACATGAACATTGGCGACCCAAGCTCCGCCGGGATTACCCAGTTGGAGATCGATCAAAGAGTCTACGATTTATATGACGAGTATTGCCATGGCCAAATGGATCGCCGTGAGTTCCTAGGGCGTGCGGCCATGATCACCGTGGTCGGTGGTACGGGACTGGCGATGGCGCAAGCGTTGTTGCCGCGCTATGTGCAGGCTCAAACTGTCTCCTTCACGGATACCCGTATCAAGGCGACTTATGTCACCTATCCTTCACCCGGTGGTAATTCGGGCACCATGCGTGGCTATCTTGTACGACCCGCGGGTCAGGGGCCGTTCCCGGCCGTGTTGGTGGTGCATGAAAACCGAGGCTTGAATCCCTATATTGAAGATGTGGCCCGACGTGCGGCCTTGGACGGTTTTGTCGCTCTCGCTCCCGACGGTCTGTTTCCGGTTGGCGGCTACCCGGGCAATGACGATGACGGACGTAACCTTCAAGCCGGACTCGACCAGGCCAAGCTACGGGTCGATTTGGTCAACAGTGCGCGCTTTCTGAAAGGCCATCGCCTATCTACCGGTCGGCTTGGCGTAACTGGCTTTTGCTTTGGTGGCGGCATTGTCAACTTTTTGGCCGCTCAGTTGGGCAGCGATATGCAAGCGGGTGCGCCTTACTACGGTGTCGCGGCTGATGCCGCCAGTGTGAGCAGAATCAAGGCACCACTGGTGTGTCATCTTGCCGAGAATGATGAACGTATTAATACGACCTATCCGCCGTTTGAAGCCGCGCTGAAGTCAACCGGGGTGGCCTATGAGGTACATATCTATCCCGGTACTCAACACGGCTTTCATAACAATTCGACCCCGCGCTATCACGAGGCTGCCGCCAAATTATCTTGGGATCGGACGGTTGCGCACTTCCGAAAATACTTGGCCTAAGTTTGTGACGTCAACCGGGCCGCGGCCCCGCGCGCACCTGACCCGGCTCGTTACTCACGACGCGCCGGTTGAACAAAACGCATTGATTTCAAGAATTCTAATAATCCTCACCGGTAGCGAATTTTTCGTTTAAGATGAATTCCATCGGCTCAGTACTTGGCCCAGCTCACCCTCTCGGTCCCTACCTTGGTCGTTTACGGAGGCTTGTGTGGAAACCTTTCTCTGGTTGTTGCTCGCAGTTGTCGTGGTCATCGTTGGCATCTTCTTGCTCAACCGCTTCTATCTCAAATCGACTCGGGATACTGCGCTGATCAGAACTGGTGCGGGCGGGCAACGAGTGGTACTTGACGGCGGCATTGCGGTTTGGCCATTCTTGCACCGGGTCGACGAGATCAATATGCGTACCCAAAAACTCAGTGTGCGCCGGGTGGACGACAAAAGCCTCATCACTGAGGACCGGATGCGTATCGATGTGGAGATGGAATTCCAGGTGCGTGTCATTCCCACCACGGAAAGCGTCGCCACGGCTGCGCAAGCTTATGGTGCTCGCACGCTTCGCTCGGAAGACTTGGGCGCCCTGTTACAGGGTCGTTTTGTGGACGCCTTGCAAGCCGTCGCCGCCACCAACACCCACGATGCCGTGCACGAAAAGCGCAGTGCATTTGCGCGGGCGGTACGCGATAGCCTGAGTGAAGAAATGGCGCGCAACGGCCTCTTGCTGGAGTCGGCGTCCATTACCCGTATGGATCAAACCTCGTTCACTGCTCTGAATGAGAACAATGCCTTCAACGCGGTCGGGATGCGACGCTTGGCGGAGATTGTGGCGACCAATAAGAAGAAGCGTGCCCAGATTGAAGCGGAGGCCGATGTATCGGTGCGCCAAACACAACTGGATGCGGTCAAGTCCAAGCTCACCATTGAGCGTGAGCAGCAGCAAGCTCAGATTGCCCAGCAGTTAGAGTTGGAGCGCAGCCGAGCATTGAGCGATGCCGAAACGGCCCGTAGCCGTGAAACTGCCTTGCGTGAAACCGATCAAGCCCGCATTGACCGCGAGCTTGGCACCAAGGCTGCGGAGATCGCCCGCGACCGCAATATTGATCGTGAAAAGATGGACGCGATGCTGGCGACCGAAGTGCAGCGCGTCGATCATGCCATCACTTTAGCCAAAAAACAATCCGAAGAAGCGAGCGTCACCGCCGAAACGGAGATCGCTAAATCGGCGGTGATTCTGGCTCAAGAGCGCGTGCAAACGGAGCGCGAACGTGCGGCTCAAAGTCGCAGCCGGGAGATGGCTTTGCTGCGCGCCAAACAAGAGGCGGAAGTCGATGCCGAACGTACCGCCTCTGAGAGCCAAACCGTCATTGAGCGGGCGCGCGCGCAGGCGGATGCTACACGCCAAACGGCGCAGGCCGAGCGCGAACAAATGCTGGCTGAATCTGAAGGCAAGCGCGCCATGTTGGCTGCAGAAAATACAACGTCTGATGCGCTAATGCGCATGAAACTCGAGATGTATCGCCTCGACCGCATGCCTGAAATTACGGCTCAAATCATGAAGCCGGTCGAGAAAATTGATTCGATTCGGATCAATCAAATCACGGGAATGGGGCAGGTGCATGGTGGTGCCGCGGGGATGAATGGCGGCTCCGGTGACGGCTCAGGCATCGGAGCCGGGCAAGGCGGCTCGCCAGTGAATCAGGCGATCAACAGCATCCTGGATATGGCCTTGCAGTATCCGGTGTTCAAACGCATTGGCGACACGATTGGGGTTGATCTTGAGAGCGGCCTGAAAGGCGTGATCGGTGGGCCGCCTAATGATCGAGACTCTAGTGATGGCGCGCTAAAACGTGGAGCGTCAAATGGTGGCGGGTCAAATGGTGGCGGGTCAAATGGCGGGGCGTGAAATGATGTCGCGTCCAAGCGAGGCGCGCCAAACGTTCGGCGACCGCATTGACGGCGCCGCCAACGGTGCTTCGTTAAGACCTTATCGGCTGAAATTAAATTAAATGTGTTTATCAGTCTTTTAACCAGACACACCGTCTTTTTTGGTTTGTAGAGTCCTCGTTTTGTAGCGGTTTTTTTTTGTGGTTTTATCGTAGTGGTTGTATTGAATTCGCTTTAAATGGATTAGCGTTAACTTCTCGTTTCTTGTTTTTCGTCTTTGATCAAGCGTCATTCATCAGGAGAGCCCAGTGAGTAGCAATCGTCGTTCATTTCTAACTAAAACCGGTGCCTTGGCTGTTGCCAGCCAAATACCGAAGGCTGCTTATGCGGCAAACGAAATCAAACTTGGCAGCATTCTCGATACTTCGGGCCTGTTTGACATCTACGGCAA
Organism: Betaproteobacteria bacterium; assembly: GCA_031361565.1. Lineage (GTDB taxonomy): Bacteria > Pseudomonadota > Gammaproteobacteria > Burkholderiales > Burkholderiaceae_E > JAPOKJ01. The sequence goes on from JANLRI010000510.1 coordinate 9,302, forward strand.
GCCCATGGACCAGGCGGTGCAAATGGCGGTGGACGAGCTCAATGCGGCGGGCGGCTTACTGGGCCGACAAATCAAAAAAATTGCCTACGACACCCAGTCTGACATGGCGCTTTATACCAAGTTCGGTCAAACCTTAGCGCGCGACGACAAGGTCGACGTGGTGCATGGCGGCATTCTCTCCGCCTCTCGCGAAGCGATTCGCCCCACCTTGCGTAAGGAAAAGGTGCTGTACTTTTATAACGTGCAGTATGAAGGCGGCGTATGTGATCGCAATATCGTTTGCACGGGGATTACCCCCGCTCAACAGGCCGAGGTGCTGCTCCCCTTTGCGATGAAGAAATGGGGCAAGAAAGCCTATGTGTTGGCAGCGGACTATAACTACGGCCAAATTACATCGAAGTGGGTACGTAAGATTGTGGCGGCCAATGGCGGCTCGGTGTCGCAGGTCGATTTCTTCCCGCTCGATGTCGCCGACTTCAACTCCACCATTAAGAAAATTCAAGACGCCAAGCCCGACTTTATCGTCTCCGTTTTGGTCGGCGGCGCCCATATGTCGTTCTACCGGCAATGGGCAGCGGCAGGCATGAACACCCGTATTCCAATGTGCTCCACGACCCTCGGTGCGGGCAATGAGCAGTCGGTGCTGACCAAGGCTGAAGGCGATGGCATTTTATGCGCCTACAATTTCTCGCGCGAACTGACCAACCCGGCGACCAAGAGTTTTCTGGAGCGCTGGACGAAGAAGTACGGCAATACCAATAACGTACACGAGCTCGCCGCGGCCAGTTATCAGGGTGTGATGCTGTGGTCCGAGGCGGTGAAAAAGGCCAAGTCGATCAAGCATGACGACGTGGTGAAAGCTATTGAATCCGGATTGTCGATTACTGGGCCAGGCGGCAAGATCACCATTGATCCACTCACCCATCATGCGGTGCTGGACGTGCATATTATGGAAGTCCGCGACCAAAAAATGAACGTGCTGCAAAGCATTGCTCAAAAGGGGCCGGTCGATACGCAACTGGTTTGTAACTTGAAGAAAAATCCGGACTCGAACGTTCAGCATGAGATCAATATTTAATCAGGCCTAGGATTTTGCCGTGGAGCAAATCGCCGTAGGGGCGATTGAGATTGCCTACGCCATCGCTTCACTGGCACTGATTAGTGCCGGCCTTGCCTTGGTGTTTGGCATGATGCGCGTGATCAATCTCGCCCACGGTGAGTTTGTGGTGATGGGTGGTTACGCCACGATCGTGGCCGTTAAACAAGGTGTAGATGTGTTCTTTGCCATGTTGGTGGTGGCGCCTATTGTGGTGGGGTTCATCGGCTTAATTGTCGAGCGGCTCATTATTCGTTGGTTGTACGGGCGGATGATTGACACGATGCTGGCGACCTGGGGCCTGTCCTTGTTACTGGTGGGCCTCATTACCGCCATTTTTGGCAACACCATTACCGGTGTGCCCAACCCGCTTGGGCCCGTGAGTATTGGGTCTTATCAAGTGGGTGGCTACAGCCTCTTCATCATCGCTGTTGCCATTGTGTTGATGCTGGTAATTTATGTTTTACTCAAGTTCACCCGTGTAGGTTTAATCGCCCGTGGCGCGATGCAAAACGCCGAGGTGGTGAGCGCGATGGGCTATAACCCTTCGCGGGTTTACATGGTCACCTTCGCGGTAGGTGCCGCCGTCTCAGGGCTGGCGGGTGGGGTGATGGCTCCGCTGACCGGGCTCCTTCCAACCTCGGGCGGTCAATTTATTGCGAAATCGTTTATTACGGTCATTGCGGGCGGGGCCTCGGTGATTGCAGGTACCACTGCAGGGAGTATTTTGTTTGGCACAGTCTCGAAGGTCGTGGAGATGTTATCCACCACCGTGATCGGTGAGATTGCCTTGTTGGTCGTGGCCGTCATCTTGTTGCGCATCCTGCCCACTGGAATTACTGGCCGCTTTTTCCGTGGGTCGGTTTAAATGACTCGCCGCGAACTTCTCTGGCTACTGATTGCGGTGGCTGGGCTGGTTGCGGCGCCGTTTTTGGTCAGTGCCAGTACCTTGACCATTCTTTTGATCTACGCGATGTTGGCCTTGTCGCTGGGCTTGGTGTGGGGCTTTGGGGGCATCCTTTGTTTTGGTCAGGCCGCATTTTACGGGTTGGGGGCTTATGCCTATGCGGTGGCCGCCATCAATATTGGTGAGTCTACGGTGCCGATGCTTCTGGCCATGTTGGTGCCTGCGCTGCTTGCCGCGGTGCTCGGCGCCTTAATGTTCTATGGTCGCATCAGCGATGTCTATCTAGGAGTGATCACCCTCGTGGTCACCCTGATTTTCTTTAAGTTTTTGAACGGCGCGGCCGGTGAGGCCTATAAAATTGGCGCGGCTCGTTTGGGGGGCTATAACGGTATTCCGGGTTTCCAGACGCTGAATGTGCCGGGCATGAAGGATGAGTACATTACCGGTGTGGCGCTCTACGCGGTGGTGGCTAGCGCCCTGGTCTTGATTTGGGCCTTGTGCCGATGGCTATTAAATTCTCACTTTGGTCGGGTATGTGTGGCGATTCGCGAGAACGAGTTGCGTGCCCAGCTCCTTGGTTATGACGTGCGTTTGATGAAGACGGGCTTATTCACACTGGGTGGTGCGATTGCCGGCTTGGCCGGTGCGTTTTATGCCAGTTGGGCGGAGATTATTACGCCGGGTTTGTTTTCCTTGGCCCAATCTGCCGAGATTATTATTTGGGTGATTGTGGGCGGGGTGGGCACCTTGATTGGCCCCATTCTCGGTGCGATGTTGCTGGCGTGGATCAAGATATCCCTGGGCGCGCAACAAACGCTGAACAACCTAATTGTCTCGGGCACAATTCTAATTTTAGTGGTGCTTCTGGTGCCTGGGGGTGTCCTGCCTTCTTTGAAGTTCTTACTGCGTCGAAATCGCGAGGCCGCGCTGGTCGAGAAGACGGCTACTTCAATCGCTAAGAGTGTCTCCGGCGGTAAGCCCATTTCTAAGCGTTTGCGCAGGTCCCATCGTGGCTGAAGTGGTGGTCGAAACGGAGGAGCTCAGCATGCGGTTTGGCGGGGTGCTGGCGGTCAGTGATGTGAACTTCCGCCTGCGCTCGCAAGAACTGCTGTGCTTAATCGGTCCGAACGGTGCGGGTAAAACCACCTTCTTTCGATGCCTGACGGGACAACATCGGGCGACGAGCGGTGATGTGTGGATTCGAGGCGTGAAAGTGACCGGTTGGCCGATCCATGCCATTGCTCGCACCGGCGTGGGCATCAAGACTCAGGTGCCGAGCCTAGCCAACGGACTAAGTGTTCGTGAGAACTTGTGGCTCGGAGCGCGGCGTGTTTACGAGAAGACCAAGGCCAAGGAAAGGGTGGAGCAGTTGCTCGAGGAATTGCAGCTTGGCGCGGTGGCCGATGTGGCGACTGGTCTGTTGGCGCATGGCGTACGGCAGATGGTAGAAATTGGCGTGGCGGTGTCGACCGATCCTTGGCTGCTGTTATTGGATGAGCCCGCAGGTGGGTTAACTCATGACGAAGCCCAGCGCGTGGCGGCGTTGGTGCGCAAACTCAACGAAAGCATGACCGTGATCGTGGTGGAGCACGACATGGCTTTTGTGCGCAGCGTGGCCGAGCGGATCGTGGTTTTTCATCAGGGTCGCGTGCTGGCCGATGGAGAGCCGGAATCGGTGTTGGCTGACCCTCAGGTGCGTAAGGTATATCTCGGGAGCAAGGTGCAATGAGCAACCTTGGCAGCAGACCGGAAGTCGTGCTCAGTACCGAGGGCCTACTGGCGGGTTATGGCAAGGTACCGGTCTTACATGGCATCGATTTAAAAGTACACGAGGACGAGATCGTCGGCGTGCTGGGTCATAACGGGATGGGCAAGAGCACGCTCATCAAAACCTTGATGGGGCTTGTGCCAGTGCAGGGCGGCTCGGTCCATATTAACGGCGCGAACTTCTCCGCCAGTCCGCCTCATCTGCGCGCGCGCATTGGGGTGGGCTATGTGCCGCAGGGACGCGGGATTTTGCCAGCACTGTCGGTCGAAGAGAATCTACGCATCGCCTATCTGCGCAATGACGATGAGCGCGAAGCTTCGGCGCTCGCTCGGGTGCTGGGTTTGTTCCCGCGCATCGAACGCTTGTTGGATCGCAAAGGTGGTTTTCTCTCGGGCGGTGAGCAGCAGCTCTTGGCTTTAGCAAGAGCGATGATGAACGACCCTTGGTTGTTACTCCTTGATGAACCCACGGAAGGCATTCAACCGTCGATTATCGAAGAGATGGCGGCAACCTTGGTGAAGCTGCGCAAAGACCATGGTCTGACGATCTTGGTGGTCGAACAAAATCTTGATTTCATTCTTGACTGTGCGGACCGGGTGCTGGTCTTGGAGAAGGGCCGTATCGAGGCGGAGATTAGCGGAGCAGATTTGCGTGACCCGAGAAAGTTGGCGAGCTTTGTGGGACTCGGGGCTGCACGCGCGACTCGTGGCTCCAAGCCCGCCGAGGTTGCAACAGGCGTGCGAGGCGCTTCGCCTGGGGCGGCACAGCCCGGCATCAGCCGCCAACCCCATAGCGCGCCTCAGCACGTGGCACGGTCCGCAAATATCTCTGCAAATCCGTCCACTAGTCCGTCCACTAATCCGTCGGCGAATCAATCCGCAACCCAGCGCACACTTTCTTCCCCCTCTCCATCAATCCCCTATCAACCAATAGGTCCGGCTATGACGGTACGACGCCCTACTCTTGAACAAATGAAGACCCTGATCGCGGGGCTCAGCATGACCATGTCCGATGCCGAGGTACAGGACTACATGACCGAGATGGAAGCCTCCATGCTGGCCTACGATCGCATTGATTCTTTACCCGACTATCTGCCCAAGGTAAAGTATCCGCGCACGCCGGGCTATCGCCCGTCGCAGGCGGAAAATCCGCTCAATGCCTGGTATGTTAAATCCGAGGTCAAGGGTGCGACCAGTGGTCCGCTCGAGGGCAAAAAGATTGTTTTGAAAGACAATGTTTGCCTGGCGGGTGTGCCCATGATGAATGGTTCTTCTACGCTCGAAGGCTATGTGCCAGATATCGATGCCACCATTGTGCAGCGCATGTTGGATGCCGGTGCGACGATTGTCGGTAAGGCGCATTGCGAATATTTTTGCTTATCGGCCGGTAGTCATACCAATGCGACCGGACCGGTGCATAACCCGTGGCGCATGGGGTGGATGACCGGTGGTTCATCTTCTGGCACCGCAGCGTTGATTGCCGCGGGTGAAGTCGAAATGGGGATCGGAGGCGATCAGGGTGGGTCGATTCGGATGCCTGCTTCGCTGTGCGGCATTTACGGCATGAAGCCCACTCACGGCCTGGTGCCCTATACCGGAGTGATGCCGATTGAAGCCACGATTGATCACGTCGGCCCGATGACGTCTACGGTCTCGGACAATGCGCTCATGTTGGAAGTGATCGCTGGGGCAGATGATCTCGACCCGCGTCAATACAGCCCGAGAGTGGACAAGTACACGGCGGCTTTAGGACGAGGGGTCTCGGGCTTGAGAATCGGTATTGTGCGCGAAGGATTCGGCCATGCACAAAGCGATCCCGAGGTGGATGCCAAGGTGCGCCAAGCCGCCGAACGCTTCGCAAGATTAGGCGCCATTGTGGAAGAGGTTTCGATCCCCATGCACTTGGATGGACCCGCCATTTGGACGCCGGTGGCCTTGGAGGGTTTGCAGGCGCAGATGATGAATGGCAATGGCATGGGCTTTAATTGGAAGGGCTTGTATACCACCAGTCTTTTAGATCGGCATGCGAACTGGCGCAGCCGTGCCAATGAATTGTCGCCTTCGCTGAAAGTCTCGATGTTTCTCGGACAGTACTTCATTACCCATTACGGCGGGCGCTTTTATGCCAAGGCGCAGAACCTGGGTCGGCTCCTGCGTAAGACCTACGACGATGCCATGAACCGCTACGATATTTTGCTAATGCCGACCTGTCCTCTGAGGGCGCAACCCATTCCGCCGCCAGGCGCTCCTTTGTCGTTGTATTTGCAGCGTGCCTTTGAGATGATTCCCAACACGGCGCCTTTCGATGTGACCGGGCATCCTTCGATGAGCGTGCCCTGTGGCCTGAGTGACGGCCTACCGGTAGGCGTCATGCTGACGGCCAAGCATTGGCAGGAGAGCACCATCTACCGCGCCGCGTATGCGTTTGAGCAGTCGGGCGATTGGCGTACTTTTTAACTTCGACGATTTTAAGTTTGGCGTTTTGAGGCCGAGCATTTTGAGCTAAGCTTGGGCCGAAGTAAGTTGACGATGTAAAGGCTGAGCGCAGAGAAATGAGTAATCCGTTTAGTAGTTTCGGCGCAGGCAGCGCCTCCACTGCGGCAGCCTCCGCAGGGCCGTCGGCAGGGAACCGTCGCGCCCCGCAGGAGGGCCTGTCCTATGTGCGTGGCGACACCACAACGCCACTGGTTTACATGACGATTCCCGCCATGTTCGAGCAAGCGGTAAAGGCCCATGGGCCGCAACTCGCTGTAGTGTTTCGCGAGCAGAATATTCGTTGGACCTGGTATGACCTTACCCAAAAAATTGACGAATTTGCGGCGGGCCTACTGTCCCTTGGAATCGTTCAGGGTGATCGGGTGGGGATCTGGTCCCCCAACCGCATGGAGTGGTTAATCACCCAGTTTGCGACAGCGCGAATCGGTGCGGTGTTGGTGAACATTAATCCGGCCTATCGCCTGTCTGAACTTGAATATGCTTTGAACAAGGTAGAGATGAAGGCCTTGGTTACCGCCGATGCCTTCAAGACGAGCGATTACCTCGGCATGTTGCAAACCTTAGCGCCCGAACTCGCCACGGTGGCGATGCAGGATCGCGAGCGCTTGGCGCTGGCCAAGCTGCCTCACCTGCGCATGATTATTCAGATGGGGGCCGCTCCGGTGCCAGGCATGTTCCATTATGGAGAAGTGAATGCGGCGGCCGGGCCTGCCCATCGCTCCCGTTTGGATGCCTTGTCCAAGGCACTGGGTCCAGATGACGCCATCAATATTCAGTTCACCAGTGGCACCACCGGTAACCCAAAAGGCGCAACGTTGTCGCATCACAATATTGTGAATAACGGCATGGCGGTGGCGCAGGCGATGCACCTTGGGCCTGCCGACAAATTGTGTATTCCGGTGCCCCTCTATCACTGCTTTGGCATGGTCTTGGGGGTCTTGGCTTGTGTGGCAGCGGGCTCGACGATGGTTTTCCCAGGAGAGGGTTTTGACGCGCTAGCGACACTCTCGGCGGTGTCTGAGGAACAGTGCACGGCCTTGCATGGGGTGCCGACGATGTTCATCGCGCAGCTACAGCACCCTGATTTCGCGAAGTTTAATTTAACCAGTTTGCGCACGGGCATTATGGCCGGTGCTCCCTGCCCGATTGAAACCATGAAGCGGGTGGTGGCCGATATGCACATGCGTGAAATCACGATTGCTTACGGCATGACCGAAACCAGCCCGGTGTCGTTTCAAAGTGCCGCCGATGATCCGCTCGAGCAACGTGTCTCGACGGTAGGCCGAATCTTGGCTCATTTGGAGGTGAAGATCGTCAATGAGGAAGGGCGCATCGTCAAGGTCGGCGAAAAGGGAGAGCTTTGCACGCGTGGTTATTCGGTGATGAAAGGTTATTGGAACGACGCGGCGCGCACTCAGGAGACGATTCGCGAGGGTTGGATGCATACCGGTGATCTAGCCACCCTCGATGTTGAGGGCTATTGCAATATCGTCGGTCGGGTGAAAGATATGCTGATTCGCGGTGGCGAGAATGTGTTTCCTCGAGAGGTTGAGGAGTACCTGTTTCGTCATCCCAAGATTCAGGATGTGCAGGTGTTTGGCGTGCCGGACGCTCGCTACGGCGAAGAAGTGGCCTGCTGGATTGTGCTCAAGCCTGGTCAAGCCTGTAGCGATGATGAGATTCGGAATTTTTGCCAAGGTCAGATCGCTCACTACAAGGTGCCTCGCCATATCCGCTTCGTCAATGAGTTGCCGATGACGGTGACAGGCAAGCCGCAAAAATTTGTGATGCGTGAGGCGATGATGAAAGCGTTGGGTTTGCAGACCGCTAAAACCGCCTGAAAGCAATGAGCGGCATGAACCTCAGCGTGAACCTTGATACCGATGTGCTGATCATTATCGATATTCAAAACGATTTTTGTCCGGGCGGTGCGTTGGCCGTGGCCGACGGTGATGCAATCATCCCGCTCGTTAACAAAATCGCACGTCGCTTTACCCACAAGGTGTTGACCCAAGACTGGCATCCCCGGGGGCATCGCTCCTTTGCTTCGAGTCACCCCGGCAAGGCCGTTTACAGTACCCTGCGCTTGCCGTATGGGGACCAAACCTTGTGGCCAGATCATTGCGTGCAAGGGTCGCGGGGGGCGGAGTTTCACGCCCAGCTTGCAGTATCCGATGCTGAATTAGTGATTCGAAAAGGCTTTCGCCCAGGCATTGATTCTTACTCGGCGTTTTTTGAAAACGACCAAATCACACCGACAGGTCTTACGGGCTACTTGCGTGAACGAGGCTTGAAACGAGTATTTTTGTGTGGTTTAGCCACAGATTTTTGTGTCGGCTTTTCTGCGCTGGATGCGCGTCGCCAAGGGTTTGAGACGGCGGTGCTGCTGGATGCCAGCCGTGCAATTGATTTTGAGGGCTCCCTAGCCCAAGCGACCGCCCGCATGAGAGATGCCGGCGTGGGCCTGGTGGGAGACAGCGGCTTGTTGTAGCCGCTCCGAAGTACATGGGGTCGGAGTGCGCGAGAGGACGGAGGACACGCAGCCCATCGAAGCGCTGTTTACTTTGGCAAGATCACCGTGTCGATGACATGGATGACCCCATTGTCTGCCACGATGTCGGTGGCCGTGACTTTAGCGCCATCGACCATGACGCCGTTATTGGTGGTGACTTTGATGTCTGAGCCTTGCACCGACTTGACCATGCCTGCTTTGACATCGGCAGCCATGACTTTTCCAGGAACCACGTGGTAGGTTAGGATGGCGCTGAGCTTGGCCTTATCTTTTAAGAGGGCGTCTACTGTGCCCGGCGGCAATTTTGCAAAAGCCGCGTCTGTGGGCGCGAAGACGGTGAATGGGCCTGGGCCTTTCAGGGTATCAACTAGGCCAGCCGCGCTCAGTGCTGCGGCGAGAGTTTTGAAGTTTCCAGCGCTAACAGCGGTTTCAACAATGTCCTTCGCCTGGACCGAAAAGCTGGCAGAAATCGCCAGGATGGACGCAATGAGAGTCTTTTTCATGGAAATAGTCCTATAAAAGTTTTGAAGTCGTCACTGGCTTTTAGCCAGAAACGTTATTTTATATACTATAGAGTATCCATAATGACTTGACGGTCATTGTTACAACTGATTGGTCATATTCCGAAGTCGATTGATCACTTGCGTTAATTTTCGGTCTTCAAAACCCATTTCAAGCAGAGATTTCCAGGTATTGATCGCATAGTCGCGATTGGGCCCGCGCTCGCCAAGGCAGCCCGACAGGCGCTCCACAAGCTGATCCAAATCGAGATGGATGTAGGACGGAAGCTTTCGATCCGCGAGGAAGGTAAGGGCTTGGACGCGCGCTCCGACGGTTGATAGGACGCTATCGCCAATGGCCAAGCACTGTGGTTCGGCGACATTCGGGCCGTCTGAAGTGACGTCGAATGAAGTCGGGCCGTCGAAAGTGCAGGGCTCTGTGGATGTACACGGTGCTCCCAGCACCAACTGGACGATATTGGGCCTGTAGACGGACGACTTCGGGTCGGGCATCTCGCGCCTGAACAGCTCCGTTAGCGCAACGTGTCTGGAGCTTGGCTTGAAGCGGTAGGCCACGCCCGTGCAACTTCCGCCACGATCCAAGCCTAGAACCGCACCAGGCTTTTCCGCCGTGCCCCGATAGCGCGTGGAACTTATGCAAAAGGCGCGGTGATAACCATAGAGCTTGGCGGCGCGGCGCTCTGCGAACTCAATATCCGGAGACCAGATAAGAGAACCGTAGGCGAAGACCCAATCACAATCGATGTCGTGCATTTGCAGCATATGGATGTATGTTAGCCTCGGCTCCCCGGAAAAGGAAAAGCCATTGGTCGTCCACCCTCACATTTGATTCAATTTGTGACGATCGGTTGTCTTTGGGCGACAATCGGATGCGCTTTGGCTGATCTTTGACCTCGATTCATCCCTTTGCACCATGCCACCTCTCGGAAACTTCACCATTCAAGCGCTCGAACAGGCGATAAATCGCGCGCGTCAGGCCAATCCGGCGCAAGGTGCGGAAGCAAGCCTGTCGCCCGAAGTAGCGAAATTAGCGTCGCTGTACGGATGGATGATTTACGAAGGACGCCAAGAGCTTTCGCCGGACTTGCTCAATGCCGACGAAATGGATGCTCTGTCACGCTGGATTTAAGACGCTACTTCTTTGGGCCGACCTTTTTTGCAGCAGGCTTTTTGGCGGCAGGTTTCTTTGCTGGCGTTGCCTTTGTAGCGACTTTCTTCGCACTTGGTTTCTTTACAGCGACCTTCTTCGGTGCGGCTTTCTTTGTCGCAGCTTTTTTCACCGGGCTTAAAACAACGTCCGCCCCTTCGTCGTCTTTGGCGACTGCGTTCAGTGAACTCTTCAGGCCCGCCTTCGCCTTGGCCGCTTTACCCGCCTTACCCGGCGCCGCCTTGCTGGCGCTAGGTTTGGCCACATAGGCCTTAACCGGTTTGCCTTCGTCACCTGGCTTCACGGGCCGCGCTTGGAACTCGAAACCAATTTTACCTTCGGCACCTTTGACCAAGAAGGCTTTGAATTTCCGACGGGTGCGGCTGGAAATAAAGTTCTGCAAAAGGTCGGTTCGACCCTCTACCAAGAGTTTTTGCATTTGAGCGTTTTCAATCTCCTGCTGCAAAATGATCTTACCAGACCGAAAATCACAGGTCTTAGGATTGGCCACACTCTCTTCGCACACATAGCTCAAGCCATGTTCAAATACCTGGTTGCCACATTTAGGGCAGGGCCCGATGGCGGTCTTACCGGTGAAGTCGACCGCTTCCTGCTCCCCATCTTCCCCAACCTGGCCTTGACCAAAGTCGAATTCGAGCTTGTGCTCGGCGGTGATTTTTAAGATCGCGGCAAACGGACGCCCCATTTTGGAGCGAAAACCCTGCAGTGGTCCAAGAGTTTTTTCGCGCAAAAGTTGCTCAACTTCAGGTACTTCGAATTGTCGCGAGCCAGGTGTCTTGCTGATTGAAAAATCACATTCCGTGCAGGCAAAACGCTTGTAATTCTCCTTTACGACCTTGCCACATTTTGGACAAGGCGCGGTCAGGGTGGCGTAATCGCCAGGAACAGTTGTGGAGCCATAGTTCTTTGCACGCTCAACGATTTGCCGGGTCATTTCCGCAATTTCGTTCATGAAGGTGTCGCGTTCCAGCTTGCCTTGCTCAATCAGCGAAAGCTTGTATTCCCATTCGCCGGTAAGCTCAGGCTTGGTTAGTTCTTGTACTCCGAGTCCACGCAGTAGGGTGAGGAGCTGGAACGCCTTCGCTGTGGGGATCAGCTCACGACCATCTCGAATCATGTAATTCTCGTTGATTAGGCCCTCAATAATCGTCGAGCGAGTCGCCGGTGTGCCCAGGCCCTTGCCGACCATGGCCTCACGAAGTTCGTCCTCCTCCATCAATTTGCCAGCGCCTTCCATGGCGGAGAGCAGCGTAGCTTCACTGTAGCGGGCGGGCGGTTTGGTTACTAGCTTAAGAAGTTCAATCTCTTTTGTGAGTGCTTGCTCACCAGATTTCACCGGCACAATCTGATCGTCGTCCGTTTGCTGCTCGCGTCCGTAAATTGCCAGCCACCCAGGATTCACCAATACCCGGCCTTCTGTTTTAAAGGAGTGGCTTCTCACCTCTGTAATGCGGGTGCTGACCAGATATTCAGCGGGCGGGTAGAAAACGGAGAGGAAACGTTTAGCAACCAGGTCGTAAATCTTTTGCTCAGCCTCGGACAGGTTCTTAGGCGCCTGCATAGTCGGAATGATCGCGAAGTGATCAGACACTTTTGCGTTGTCGAAGATCTTTTTGTTCGCCTTCACGTAGCCTTTGGCCAAGGCCTGTTTTGCAAACACTCCGATCCCTGGGATGGATTCCATCTCGGCCATGGTCTTTTGGACTGTAGCGAGATAGTCTTCGGGCAGGAAGCGAGAATCTGTCCTGGGATAAGTGAGCGCCTTATGTCGTTCGTAAAGACTCTGAGCCAAGGACAGCGTGGTCTTTGCAGAGAATCCGAAGCGACCGTTCGCTTCGCGCTGAAGGCTTGTTAAATCGAACAGGGCGGGCGACATCTGACTCGAAGGCTTGGTCTCTTCGGTGACTTTCCCGGGCTGGCCCTGGCAGGCGTCGACGATGGCCTGGGCTTTGGCCAGGTCCCAAAGCCGATCAGCTCGTTGTTCAGGGTCGTCCTCGTTTTTCTTAAACTTCGGATCAAAGTATTTGCCGATGTACTGACCAGCAGAAACCGCAAAGTTCGCCTTTACTTCAAAATAGCCCCGCGAAATAAAGCGCTTAATCTTTTCTTCACGCTCCACCACAATGGTCAGGGTCGGAGTCTGCACTCGGCCTACCGTGGTCAAGTAAAAGCCGCCATCTTGAGAATTGAACGCGGTCATGGCACGGGTGCCATTAATACCGACCAACCAATCCGACTCACTACGGCAACGAGCCGCGTCGGCCAGGGGCATCATCTGCTTATCAGAGCGCAACTGAGCGAAAGCCTCTCGAATTGCTGCGGGCGTCATCGATTGCAACCAAAGCCGCTTTACGGGCTGTTTAGCCTTGGAATGCTGGGCAATCAAACGAAAGATCAGTTCACCTTCGCGGCCCGCGTCGCAGGCATTAATAAGCGCGGTGACGTCTTTACGTTTGATCAGGCGAGTAAGCAGGCGGAGTCGGTCTTCGCTTTTAGCGATTGGACTGAGATCGAAATGAGGCGGAATCACGGGTAAGTGAGCAAATGACCACTTGCCCCGTTTAACTTCGTATTTCTCTGGGGCGGCGATTTCTACCAAATGGCCGACGGCTGAGGAAAGGACAAAGTCGTCGCTTTCAAAAAAGTCGCCGGTGCGGGTGAACCCACCTAAGGCACGTGCGATATCCGCAGCCACCGAAGGCTTCTCAGCGATGATCAGCGTTTTATCGGAGGTTGCTATCGTGGAGCTAGCCAAGTCTGTTCCTAAATAGTACACGCCGAAAAATCCGGCGAAGGGACGCAAGTTTAAGTGGCTTCTACGATTTGAAGCAAGCGGCCATCATCAAGACGGGAAATTTGACCTTGCAATTCAAGCTCAAGAAGCCGGGCTTGAACCGTTTGAGCGGGCAATTTGCAACGTTTGAAAATGTCTGTCATCAGCACCGGCTCAAACCCCATTGCGCCAAGAACCGGATCAAAAGGGTCGATTGCAGCCTGTCGAAAGCTGTTGGAGACCTCCCATTCACTCACTGTCTCGAATGCGCTTGGTAGACCTCGCGCCGAACTGGACCGTGCGATGCCGCCGCCCCTAATCGGCGCAAGCTCCTCCAGAATGTCGCGGCCGCTCTCGACGAGTTTAGCGCCTTGGCGAATCAGGTGGTGGCAGCCCTTGGACACCGACGAATGAATCGATCCGGGAATGGCGAACACCTCTCTACCAATTTCCAAGGCTAGACCTGCCGTGATGAGCGAGCCACTCAGTTTGGCCGCTTCCACCACCAAAACGCCTTGGGCGAGTGCTGCGATTAAGCGATTGCGTCTCGGGAAGTGCTGTGGCAGAGGTGGCGAGCCCATCGCAAACTCCGAAAGAATCACCCCGTGCGCTGTAATGCGCTTGGCGAGCGCGTGATTTCTAGCGGGATAGACCCGATCAATGCCCGTACCCACCACGGCAATGGTAGGCACATTGGCCGCGAGCGCTCCTTCATGTGCGGCGGTGTCAATCCCCAGGGCGAGGCCGCTGACCACGGCATAGCCTGCCTGACCGATTGTTTTAGCGAACGCTATTGCATTCTCGACGCCCTGCGGACTTGCAGATCGGGACCCCACGATCGCAAGCGATGGCCCATCCAGGCTTGCAAGATCACCGTGTGCGAACAGCAGCATTGGAGGGTCGGCTAGATCGAGAAGGCCTTTTGGGAAGCGGGCATCGACCAGGCTGATTAAATGATGCTCAGGGCTTTGGTTTAGCCAAAGTGCGCTAGCGACTAGGCCCTTTTCAACCTCAGCCCTTTGCTCTTGCATGGCGAAAGCCGCCAGCTCCCCAATAATCTCGGCAAGCTCGCGAGTGGATGCCGCAAAAATATTTTCGGGTAACGACAGACCTTTGAGAAGCGCCAGCTTTTGCGCGTAGCTCAGGCCATGGTTAAAACTCAGTCGATACCAATCTTGCCAATCGGAGGAAATTTCTGCACCCATGAGATCCTTTGAAGACTTGCTCGGGAGCAACTCTCCAAAGGAAAGCGAGCACCCTTGGTCTAGGGGTTAACGACCATGTCGCCAAGCGACACCGCGTCGCTTGCTGCCGTCACTAGACCGTAGGAAATGCTATCAAAGACACGGAAAATTAAAAGATAGCCTGTTGGCTCATCCGGAAGTCTTACTTTGAGTTTGGTTTCAGGATCCAGGACCTCGCGACCACGCTGCTTAATCGCCAATACGTTACCGACTTCCAGACCTGTCTTGGCACCTAGATTTACTGCAACAACACTGTTGCGACCCACCTGAGACACGCCGCGATAGATTGACACGATTCGTCCGGCCACATCTTGATCGGGTGGGTGGGGAGCGTAATTGAACGGACGTCCTAGCTCGGCCGGGATCAGGCGGTCACCCACACCGACTTCCTCACTGGTCCCCGTGATCCGAAGAGTGGCTGGATCGCCGACTCGCTCTAAGCGGGCCGATCCGACGAACAGGGCTTCGTAGGCAATGGGCTTGCGCGTGTCAGGGTCGAGGATAGGCTTAGCCTCCCGGTAGATATGCCAATCCGTCACGCCATCGCCCTTGATGCCGCGCACGTAGGCAAGATCTCCTGGCCCAACGTTCACACGGCCGTCCTGAGTCGCTAAAATTCGCGGGTTGGTCTTGAGCTGCTCCGCCGTCACGATCAAGGGGCGATTAATGAAGGCTGCAATGACGGAAGAACTGATCGTAGGAATCGCGCTATCGCGCAATGAATCAGCACGAGCCGTGGGTTGCATTTTTACTGTGCCTGCGCTAGTGCTGCCCGAATCGCCCATCGCTTGTCCGAGGCGCAAGCGCGGCTGTCCGCTACTCATGTCGAGATAGACGATGTTGCCAGGGTAAATCCAATGGGGATCGCGAATTTGATCTCGGTTGAGCTGCCAAATTTCAGGCCAACGCCAAGGCTTCTGCAAGAACTTACCCGAGATGTCCCACAGGGTATCGCCGCGCACGACGATGTAACGGTCGGGCGCATCTTTAGCAAGCTCCAGTGGCGGGGTGGCCTTGGGGCTTCGTGCCGGGCGGGTTTGGGCCTGGGCCTGAGCTTGGCTTTGATTTTGATCGGCAGACTGACCCGGTGTCGCCGTTTGAGCCTGGGCGACGGCTTGTAAAGAGACGCCTAGCACCCATATCAAACTCAGTGCAGAGACGCTCGAAGAGCGCGTGTTAAACTTTTTCATCTTAATCCTGGCAACAATTCTGGCGCGACCCTGTCCTGCAATTGAGCATTCCCGGGTTTTCACATAACTTGAGATTTTGCCGCTAAACCCTTGATCTAGCAACATTTAGTGCCAAATCCGACAAACGGTTGAAATAAGACGATGGCCGTCCTCGACATTCTTCATTACCCAGACCCGCGCTTGCACAAGATCGCCAAGCCGGTGACCGATTTCAACGTTGAGCTCAAGCAATTGGTCAGCGATATGGCTCAAACCATGTACGAAGCCCCAGGCATTGGCTTGGCTGCGACCCAGGTTGACGTGCATTTGCAGGTGGTTGTGATCGACACCAGCGAAGAGAAAGATGATTTGCGGGTGTTTATCAATCCCAAACTCATCAATAAGAGCGCTGAAATGAAAGCCTATGAAGAAGGCTGTCTTTCTGTGCCTGGTGTGTATGACGAGGTTGAGCGTCCCGATCGAATTACAGTGAGCGCGCAGGATTTGAGCGGCGAAGAGTTCACCCTCGAAGCCGACGAACTGCTCTCAGTGTGCCTTCAACATGAAATGGATCACCTGCAAGGCAAGGTGTTTGTGCAATACCTGTCGAGACTCAAACAGGGCAGGATTAAAAGCAAAATGCTCAAGCGTGAGCAAGACGCGCCGTCTTGAATCTCATTTTTGCAGGGACTCCGGAATTCGCGGCGAAGGCGCTTGATGCACTGTTGTGCACGCACCACACGATAGGTCTGGTTCTCAGCCGAACCGACAAACCGTCCGGTCGTGGCCAGCACTTAACTGCCAGCCCAGTCAAGCAACGCGCTGTGGATGCCGGTATTGCGGTACTTCAGCCGCGTACCTTGAAGCCAGGTGTACGAGACGAAGGCCACCTCAAGGTTTTGCGTGAGCTCGAAGCAGATCTGATGATCGTTGCGGCCTACGGCCTGATTTTGCCACTAGATGTGCTCACCATTCCCAAATTCGGGTGCCTCAATATCCACGCCTCACTTTTGCCAAGATGGCGTGGTGCCGCCCCGATTCAGCGGGCCATAGAAGCCGGTGACGCACAGACGGGCATTACGATCATGCAGATGGATGAAGGCCTGGATACGGGTGCCATGCGCTTGATTAAGCCGCTTGCGATTCGCGCCGACGAAAGCGCGACAACCTTGCATGACCGGCTGGCCGTCCTGGGAGCGCAGGCGATTGTTGAGGCGCTGGATTTGCTGGAACGCCAGCAACTGCCTCTCCAAGCTCAGCCCCAGCAAGGCGTATGCTTCGCCCATAAAATTGACAAGAGCGAAAGCGTTTTGAATTGGTCACTTCCAGCACTCGTGCTGGAGCGAAAAATCCGAGCCTTGGACCCTTTCCCGGGGTGCCTAGCGCAGTTCCAAGGGGCTAGTCTCAAAATTTGGTCGGCACGGGCTCTGCCGGATTTGATGCCCGCTGCAGGGGCTGGGGCAAAAGTATCGTCACCTGGACAAGTGCTTGCGGTGGGCTGGGACGGCATCCAGATTCAAACAGGTGCGGGTCGTCTGCACCTTCTCGCCCTTCAAAAGCCGGGTGGCAAGCGCATGCCGGCGCAGGCTTTTTTGGCTGGAACTCCCGTGGTGGCCGGTGATCGCTTCCTGTGAACTCGATCAAGCGATCCAAAGTGGGCACGACAAAGCGGTCGATCGCCGTTAAGTGACCTAAAAAACGCGCCCCCGGGGCGTGGTTCAAAACAAAGTTTGAAGGAATTGAAATGCGTGCGGCGCTAGGTCTAGAGATACGTGCGGCGGGGAATGCGCTGGAAGCCATGCGGCAGGGCGAGGCCTTGCCTTCAGCCATCGTCGAGGCGCGTCAACATTTGCCTAAAGAGTCCTGGTCGGCGGTGCAGGACATGGCCTATCAGGCCGTGCGACAGTTAGGCCTGTCCTTAAGCCTCGCGGAACTTCTCAACAATAAAGCGCCGCCGCCGGAGGTGCTGGCCATTCAATTGGTGACCCTCACCCAGTTAATCGAAGCCCGACGACCGGCGGCGATTGTTCTTGATCAAGTGGTTGAAGCGTGCAAGGCCGACATTAACCTTCGTTTCAGCGCCGGTTTCTTGAACGCAGTGATGCGCCGCTTCTTGCGCGAGCAAGGCGCTTTGATGGCGCAGGCGGCGAAAAGCGAGCAGGCGAAATACAAATTGCCGACTTGGTGGATTGAGCTCTTGCGCCGCGACCATCCTCAAGCTTGGCAGCAAATCATTGCTAACTCGGGGGCGAAGTCCTCGATGACCCTAAGGGTCAATCAGCGCAAGATCAGCCTGGATGCATACTGCGAGCTTTTAACCAAGCAAGGCATGGCCTACGAGGTGATGGCGGACGCGGCGCGTTCGGTCGATACGCAAGCTCTACCTCCGTCAGCATTAGGGAGCACCGTCCACTGCACCCCAGCCCTACGCCTCCTGCAAGCGGTTGACGTTCAGCAGCTACCCGGTTGGGATCAGGGAATGGTGTCGGTGCAAGATCTCGGCGCCCAGCTCGCCGCGCCTTCGCTTCAGGTCGAAACCGGGATGCGTGTCCTGGATGCCTGTGCAGCCCCCGGGGGCAAGGCAGCTCACCTTTTGGAGTCTTTGGATTGCGAGGTGACGGCCCTGGAAATTGATCCAGATCGTGCCGAACGCATTCAAGAAAATTTTCACAGACTCGGTCTAGACGCGCTCGCAAAAAGTAAGGCAGAGATCAAGATCGGCGACGCCAGCCGTCCGAAAGCTTGGTGGGACGGGCAACACTACGACCGTATTTTGGTGGATGCGCCGTGCAGTGCTTCGGGAATAGTAGGCCGTCACCCGGATATCCCATGGTTACGGCGACGTAGCGATATTGCGACACTTTCCGGGTTGCAGGGCAAAATCCTGCATGCGCTTTGGCCCTTGCTGAAACCCGGTGGTAAATTGCTTCTGTGTACTTGCTCGGTGTTTAGAGACGAAGGTGAGTATCTACTTGCTAACTTGCTACGTGAGTTGCCGGATGCTGAGGCCGAGCCTCTGAGTTGGCAATTCCGCTCAGGGGCGGACACGATTCTGGTCGACACCAAGCTGGGCCATTTGCTGCCCACCCGTTTGCCCTACCGTGAGCACGACGGTTTCTTCTACGCACGATTGAAAAAAGTAGTCCTGAGCAAAAAATGAACGGTTTTCCTCCCGAGCGAGCGCGCCCACAAGCCCCTAAAGGCTTGAGGTGTGTACTCGTTTGGACCTTGATGCTGAGCCTGACCCTCGGTGTCACCGCGGCTCGTAATGTCGCCGCTGCCGGGGTAGAAGTCATTAGCGCCAGCATTGCCATGAATCTTGCGGGTAATGCAATCGCGCGCCAGGCACCAGTACCTACCCCTGATGGGGTGACGATGCGTTCAATCGACCCCAGTATGCCGTCTGATGTCAAAGCAGAGGGACGACAGGACACCCAATTAGTTCCTGAAGGCTGGCTCCTGAATGTCGATGTAAAGTTTTCAGTGAATGCTCGTCTTGAAGACCTGCTCGAGCAGGGCGTGCCGCTTCATTTCGTCACCGAGGTGGAGGCCTACCGGCCACGCTGGTACTGGAATGACGAATTGGTGCTGAGCTCCAGTCAAAGTGTCAAGCTCAGTTACCAGGCGATCACCCGCCAATATCGGGTTTCACGCGGCCCCCTGTCGATCAATTTCACGAACCTGAGTGACGCCCTGCGGGCCATGGGAACAGTCCGATCTTGGCGCTTTGCGGAGGGTAAGGCACTACCCCTCAAAACCCGCTATGACGTGTATGTGCGGTTTCGGCTCGACAAGTCTCAATTGCCGAAACCTTTTCAACTGACCATGCTCACTGACTCGGACTGGGTGCCAGTCTCCGAATGGAAACATTTCAGCTTTATAACGGATCCGACCAGAACCGCACCGTAGGGCGTGTGCTGCGCGTGACGCTCATCGCTTCGGTGAGCTTGGCGGTGGTGCTGCTCCTCATGCTGGTGTCGAGTGCGTCCAATTCCGGCTTGTTCCAGCAGTATTACAGTGCCATGATTTGGATGACCATGGCGGTCGCTGCCGGTTTATTTTTACTGGTTCTCGATTTGCTTCGGCGATTAGTGATTCGCTATCGCCAGGGCACCTTCGGCACTCGGTTGATGAGCCGCTTAGCGCTGTCCTTTACCTTGATGACGGTGATCCCGGTATTACTGATTTACCTGGTTGCCCTGCAGTTTGTCGGTCGCTCAATCGAGTCTTGGTTTGATCTCCCGGTTGAGCGCGCGCTCGAATCCGGCTTGAATCTCGGTCGCGCCTCTCTAGATAATTTTAAGACCGACGTGGTGTCGCGGGCTCGCACCGTGGGCGCAGAATTGGTCGACTTGCCGCAAAGCCAGTGGTCAAGTGCCCTGATCAAATTACAGGACCAATATCGCTTGCAGGAGGCCATGGTGTTGACCGGCGCTGGGCGAGTGGTGATTGCCAATGGTGGCGGCGCACGCCTGTTTCCGGACGTCCCCTCGGCGGAAGTGCTGAGACGGGTGCGTTTGATGCGTACGGTCTCGGAGTTTGATGGAGGCGTGAAAAGCGAGGTGGCCCAGAAAACCGACCCTTCAAAAAAAGGCGAGTCTTCCCAAAATAGTGAACCGACGCAACCCTTGCCCGATACGGATCTGAAGGTTCGCGTCATCACCATTGTGATCGGCGATTCGCAAAGACTTGAAGACAATCGTTACTTGCAGGTGCTTCAAGCTGTACCGACAGCACTCGCGGAGAACGCCGAAGCCATTTCCCAAGGCCGGACCGATTATCGGCAACTGCTGGAGGCCAAAGACGGCCTCAAGCAGGTCTACCGGATTACTTTGACGTTGATTTTTCTTCTCACGGTTCTCTCGGCCATCGCCGGCGCGTTCCTTTTGTCGGGTTGGCTCACGGGACCTTTGTCCATGCTGGCGGCGGGTACCAAGGCGGTGGCTGAAGGTAACTTTGCTCAGGTTAAAGATTACGGCAAGCGCGACGAACTCGGCGTCCTGACCCAATCCTTCAACGCCATGACCCGCCAGCTTGAGGAAGCACGCCGCGAAGTGGACGCCAATCAAAGTGCGCTCGAGCAGGCCAACCTGCAACTGGAAACCGTCCTTAGCAATTTAACGGCGGGGGTTTTAGTCTTGGACCAACACTTCGTCATTCGCCTGGCCAACCCAGCCTCGGCCCGAATTCTTAAGAAGGAACCCGGTCATGAGAGTGGCTCGCGTGCCAGCAGTCTGGCCGCCAGCGAACTCGCGGGCACCTTCGTGGGTCGTGAGCTGAGTAGTTTTGAGCCTTTCGTGGGCATTGCGGAATCGATTCGAAATGCCTATGCCGATCTCGAAGAGTCTCAGGTTCGGTTTTGGCAGCGCCAGTTCACCTTAAGCCGCACCGGCACCTTGACCCAGGATGCTGGCCAACAACGTCAGCTTGAGAGAAAGCCCGAGCAACTCAGTGAGCAAACCTTGTTAATGCGTGGCTCAAGGCTCCCCGAAGGCCTGAGCGTTGATCCCTTGCTCAGTCAGGCACGCTTCGTCCTGGTCTTTGATGATATTAGCGAGGTGATCTCCGCCCAGCGTTCAGTGGCCTGGGCCGAGGTTGCACAGCGCGTCGCTCACGAGATTAAAAACCCGTTAACGCCGATTCAGCTTGCCGCCGAGCGCACCCGCATGAAGCTCTTCGATAAACTCTCAGGTGCCGATGCCGAACTACTTGATCGAAATACCCGGACCATTGTGGAGCAGGTCTCGGCCCTGAAGCTGATGGTGGACGAGTTTAGAGATTTTGCGCGATTACCGTCGTCTGCCATGACGGCGCTGGACCTCAATCGCCTGGTTCAAGAAGTCGCAACGCTTTATGACGGTAATCCTCTGTACGATTTGCGTCTTGATCTCGATCCCGACGCACCGCTAATCCTTGGCGACTCCCAGCAACTTCGCCAAATCATTCATAACCTCTTGAAGAACGCTTTTGAAGCCTATGAGGCCTTCGCCCTTGAACAGCGCCCTCAGGTCCGTTGGGTTGAAGTCGAGACCGAGGTGATCAAACTCGCCGACATTGGCGCCAGCGCAAGCAAAGCTGACGACCTAAGCTTGCGTGGCGTTAAGCTCTGGGTTAGAGACCATGGTCCCGGCTTTGCCTCGGCAAGTTTGGCACGCGTCTTTGAGCCCTATATCACCACGAAGCCAAAGGGAAGCGGATTGGGTCTGGCTATTGTCAAAAAGATCGCCGACGAGCATGATGCACGCTTGGAAGTTGCGAATTGGAGCTCCAGCCAGCCAGAAATACCCACATCTGGGGCTCAAGTGAGTATGCTATTTACCAAAATCGCAAAAAATGTGGACAATACGGTTTTTCCGAAGTAGTCGGTGGCATTGAGGTATGGCAGAGATACTCGTAGTTGATGATGAAATCGGGATTCGAGAATTACTCTCGGAAATCCTTGGCGACGAAGGTCACACCGTTCATTTGGCAGAGAGCGCAGCGCAAGCCCGCGCCTACTGCCAAGGGAGCCATCCTGACCTCGTCTTGTTGGACATTTGGATGCCGGACACTGATGGCGTGACCTTGCTCAAAGAGTGGTCGAGCCGCGGTGAGCTCACCATGCCCGTGATCATGATGTCTGGGCATGCCACGATCGACACGGCCGTAGAAGCTACGCGCATCGGTGCGATGGATTTCCTTGAGAAGCCCATCACCTTGCAAAAACTTTTGCGTGCCGTGGAGGCCGGGCTTATCAAGCGTAAGCCACTCATGAGCATTAGCGCTGGATCGGGCAAAGAAGTATCGATGGCGGCCGTGAGCGCCGCAGCGACCCAAAGCAAAGGCACCACCACGTTCTTGCCCGTAAAGGCCAGTTTGAGCGCTGGTAGTGGTGGCTTGGAATCCAGCGTTGCGGGGGGTTCGGGTGGCGTCGCACCGGTGTCGAATTCTCTCGGCACAGGGTTGTCTGCCGCCACGGCAGGTGGTCACTACCCTAGTTTTGCCTCGCTGACTGGAGAGCATTCCGGTGCTGGTGGGCTCGGGCTTGCTACAGTCACTGACTTCCAAAACAATCGCGCGATGAGTTCTGCGCAAATTGCCGTGAGCCAGATCGATCTCGACTCGCCACTGCGAGAAGCGCGCGACGCGTTCGAGCGGGCTTACTTTGAGCATCATCTGCAGCGCGAACAGGGCAGTATGACCCGGGTGGCCGAAAAAACCGGTCTTGAGCGCACCCACCTTTATCGTAAGCTTAAGCAACTCGGTATTGATTTAACGCGCGGCGCCTACCGTAAGAACGGTCACTAATACCGGCCTCTAAACTTCTCACGCCTTATAAAGAGCGAAGAGGGCGAGCGATGCCTAAGCAAGTTCCCTTAAACGCTCGGCCTGGCTCGCGTCGCAAATTCGTGGCAACCAGCGCGAGTGCCTCGGGCGCGGCACTCGCGACAGGGTTTCCGACGGTTTCGAAAGCGCAAACCATCAGCTTGCGCTTTCAGTCGACTTGGCCCTCCAAAGACATCTTTCATGAATATGCCCATGACTTTACGAAAAAGGTCAATGACATGTCGGGCGGCCGCCTCAAAATTGAGGTGCTACCTTCAGGCACGGTGGTGCCCGCCTTCCAGTTGCTTGAAGCGGTCAATAAAGGCACGCTAGACGGCGGCCACGGCGTTTTGGCCTATCACTACGGCAAGAGCCCCGCCTTGGCGCTGTGGGGCTCTGGGCCGGCCTTTGGGATGGACCCTAATATGGTCCTGGCCTGGCATCGTCATGGCGGCGGCAAGGCCCTTCTCGACGAGATTTACATGGGCCTGCGTATGGATGTCGTCTCGATGTTGTACGGCCCCATGCCTACTCAGCCCCTGGGCTGGTTCAAGAAGCCCGTCGCCAAACCAGAAGATTTCAAGGGATTGAAGTACCGCACCGTCGGTTTGTCGATCGATATATTCACCGCGATGGGCGCGGCCGTGTATTCATTGCCCGCGGGAGAGATTGTGCCGGCTATGGATCGTGGTTTGCTGGAAGCGGCAGAGTTTAATAACGTCACCTCGGACCGCATTCTGGGCTTCCCAGATGTCTCCAAAGTTTGCATGTTGCAAAGCTTTCATCAGCCCTGTGAGCAGTTTGAGATCTTGTTCAACAAAACCAAGTACAACGCGCTGCCCATAGAATTGCGCTCCATTATCGAATACGCCGTGGAAGCTTCCTCGGCTGCAATGAGTTGGAAAGCCATTGATCGCTATTCGAAGGATTACTTGGACTTACAACAAACCGCGGGTGTGAAGTTTTACAAAACGCCCGATACGATTTTGCGCGCCCAGCTACAAGCTTGGGACAAGGTGGTCGCCAAGAAGAGTTCAGAGAGTCCGATGTTCAAGAAAGTATTGGGCTCGATGGAAGCGTTTGCCAAGCGTGCGGCGCGCTGGCAGAACGACACGACGGTCGACTATAAGATGGCTTATAGCTATGCTTTTGAGGGCAAGAAGGGGTAATTCATTTACCATCTCGCTCCGAAGGTGTGCCTGAGCTCCTCGATCTGTGATTCGCTTAAAGGCTCGGCATCAGGCTGCACTAATTTTAATCTCGCGGTTTCCTCAAGTTCTTCGAGTACGGCCATGGTCGTAGCAGGGCTGTGGTGCCACACGTTTGGCCCAAGCTTTGCGAGCATCACGGCACGTATGGGCCGACCCATTGCGGCATAGCGGGCGATGCACTCGGAGACTACCTTGGCGCCAAGTTCCGAACCAGGGCGATAATATTCAATCACTGGAACTCGCCCGACCTTCATGACGAAATAGGGAGTCAATGCCGGCAAAAGCTCCGCTTCGCTTGCTTGCGGCTTGGGCTCGCGCAAAGTCAAAGCCACGCAATGCGTACTATGGCTATGAATAATGCAGGCGGTTTGGGCGTCGACTACCAGGCTGGCTTGATAGATGGCGCGGTGTAGCGCAAGGGTCTTGCTGGCGGGCGCTCCGCTTAACTGTTGCCCATTCAAATCCAGCTTGGCCAGTGTTGCAGGGTCCAAGAACCCGAGGCAGGCGTCGCTGGGTGTGATGAGATATCCGTCGTTCAGTCGCACGCTGATATTGCCCGCCGTGGCGTGAACATAGCCACGATCAAACAGACTTTTGCCGACCCGACAGATTTCCTCACGGGCCTTGTTTTCAAAAGATTGGCGCTCAGTCACTTCAGCACTCCGAAGGCCTTGCTAAAAAAGTCATCCGTGCCAAAATTACCCGACTTGAGTGTCAGGTGTAACCCCTCGCCTGAGAGTGACGGTGGTCGCGTAAAGCACCACGGCACACCCGGGTCAACTTGCACACCAATTTGCAATTGTTTGATTTGAAGCGCCTGAACGCAGGCGCCCGAAGTCTCACCGCCAGCGATGACTAATTGTCGAACGCCTAGCGCCAAGAGCCCCTGCGTAATTCTCGCCAGCGTATCCTCGACCATGAGACTCGCTTGCTCAACGCCTAGCTTTTTTTGCACCGTCTTGATGGTTTCAGGTGATGCCGTGGAATAAATGAGCACCGGCCCAGCGTCAAGTTTTGAGGCCGCCCAGCGCAACAGTGTGTCGACATAGGCTGCGTTGGACTCGCGCTCTGAGGCCATGGACAGCGGGTCGATGGCCAAGGCCGGGTGGCCTTTGCTCACAAAATCTGCAACTTGCCGGTTCGTTGCCTCCGAGCAGCTACCCGACACAATCGCTTGCAAGCCCATTGGCCGAGGGAGTGGGGTTGCCGAAATAACCGTCGTGCCTGCGCTCTGGCCAATCCCAAAGTTTTGCGGTAGTCCGATAGCGACACCTGAGCCCGCCGTCACCAAAGGCATGCCCTTGAGCGCCTCTCCTAAAATCATCAAATCATGATTGCTGAGCGCGTCGACGACCGCGATGCCCACACCGCTCGCGCGTAGCTCCGCCATTTTGTTGGTGATGGCTGCGGCGCCTTGCGCAATGATTTTATAGTCGAGCAGACCCACCTTGCGAGTGCATTGCGCTTGCAGCACCCGCACCAGATTTGCATCTTTCATGGGCGTTAAGGGATGGTTCTGCATGCCGCTCTCGCTCAGCAACACATCGCCGACGAAAAGATGACCTTTGAACACGGTCCGTTGGTTCTCAGGGAAGGCTGGAGTTGCAATCGTGAAGTCAGAGTGGAGTGCATCCATCAATGCCTCGGTTACCGGCCCGATATTGCCGCGCACCGGCCCCTCATACAGGCTATCAAACGTGGAGCAGTACTTGAAATAAATTTGCTGCGCACCCCGAGCCTGCAACCAACTTAAAGCGGCCAAGGACTCTTCTACGGCCTGGGCCACCGGGTTGGTGCGCGACTTGAGGCTAACGACAATCGCATCAACTTGTGCGTCCAGCCTTAAGTCGGCCGCCGGCACGCCGATGACCTGCGTCACCCGCATGCCCGCGCGGACCAGATTATTGGCGAGATCCGTGGCGCCAGTGAAGTCGTCGGCGATGCAGCCAAGTAGGCTTACTGGAGCGGTCATGTAGAGGTGGAGCCGAGGGGTGTGGAGCCAAGGGGTGTGGACCCAATGTAAATCGACTCAATGGGAACCGACAAAATGCGATTCAACCAATCCTGGAGCCTGATCATATCTATGGACCTTTGAAAACACTGGCAAAGCCAATATCATAAAGGGTCGCAAGCCCTTGGCGCAGGCGCTTGGACTCGCCAGGCCTGTTTAGCGGCTCAACGTCCCGGCGATTAGCCTGTCTTCAAGGCCTCGATTACCACTGCACTCACGGCAGCCGTTCCGTCTCGGCCGTCTCGGCCAATACTGAATCCCCGTGTGTTTCAGACAACCAATCGAGCATCATCGCGCCGCACAGGATGGCGGCGGTAGGGTTGGCGAGACCTTTACCCGTGATATCGGGCGCGCTGCCATGCGACGGTTGAAATACGCTGTGCTTCGGCCCAATATCGGCCGAGGGCGCAAAACCCATGCCGCCTATGAGGCCCGCCCCGAGATCATTGGTGATGTCGCCAAATAGATTCTGCATGGGGCTAACGTCGTACTCCCAAGGCTTGCGAATCAGATTCAGACAATAAGCGTCGATGTAACAATGATCAGCTTCCAGGCCCGGATGGAAGGCAGCACCCGAATGTCCAGTTGCGGCGCAATCTCGGTCGCGTCCGGGTAGCGAATGCTGGGCCAACTCCTGGCGCCGAATAAAATCGCATCAGAGCCTTCACAAGCCTTCATCGAGGTATCCGGAAAGGCCGTCCCGGTTTGCTGATAATAATGTGCGCCGCCGGGCCGAGTGTCATAGTCGAGCTTGAAGCCGTGCTTGGCCGCCAGGGGCGTGAGCACCGTCAGAGTCGCGTCAATCACTTCAACCCCGATGCCGTCGCCGGGCAAGACGACAATGTTGTAAGAAGATTTCATCGTACTTGAGCATGCAAGAGCGGCGCGTGGCGCTTGTGGCGCCATTCATGAACAGCTTGATTGGTGATCACGTCATCGAACTCGCCTAAACCGGCATTCCAAGCCGGGTCGCGAAGACTCCTTTCAACGAACTGGACCTGGGTCGCGAGATCGCCGAGATGGTGCCGGGCCATATCATGCATGGGCGCCGAGAAATCAAGAGCAACATACTCAAGGTCCAGGGTCGAGAGGATTTGTCTGGCGAGAAAGCCTGGCCCTGAGCCAAGCTCGAGAACCCGACACTCACGTCCCGCGCACTCGCGACTCAGAATCGCGGTGAAGAGCGCGAACATTTCAGCGCGCCAAGGCCGACCGCCCAAAGCCGAAGCGCTCCACTTTTGCGCATGCTCGAAGATTCGATAATCCACTGAAACGGGTACGTCTTGTTCCATTAAGAAGTGATGGGTTTCCATGTGAGACTGAACTTCCCTTTTTGACAGCGCAAGATACTTGCGACGCCACAATTTTGCGCTATTTGTTGTTGTTGGGCGACTCCGAATCAATCGCTGCACGGATGGCGCTAAAGAGCGCCGTACGGGCAGCCAGTGATTCCTTCGTGAAGTTTGCCTCTGGCCATGCACTGTTGACCACGATGACCATTCGTCGTGCCGGGTCGATGTGAACATGCTGGCCGTGAATACCCAAGGCATTGAATGAACCGTCGTTCTTTGTCCACCACTGATAGCCATAGGCGCTTACAGGGTCGCCAATGTCGGCTTGCTTGTGGGTCGCGGCTTCCAGCCAGCCTTCGGCCACGATGGATCGACCATCGCTACGCGCACCCTCAAGAACGAATTGGCCGAGGCGTGCGAGGTCGCGAGTGGAGGCCTGAATGCAGCACCCGCCATGCTCGCGACTAGTTCGATCAAGCATCCAGGATGCATCTTGCTCCATGCCATAGTTCGCCCAGATCTTTTCAGAGGCATAGACTGCCAAGTCTTTTTTCGTGGCTCGAGCGACGACCACGCCGATCAGATTCGTCTCGCCTGTGTTGTACAGCCACTTCTGGCCGGGGGCCAGGTCACGCTTGACACCTCTCATGTAGCTGACCGTCGCGTCCATGCCAGGATCTAGCGGCGCAGTGTGGAAGAGAGCCACGTCGGCGCTGGGGCTCCCATAGTCCTCATTCCACTTTGCACCTGAAGTCATGGTCAGCAACTGACGCAGGCTCACGCCGTCGTAGGCACTTCCATGGAGCTCGGGAATATAGCGCGTCACTAGCTCGTCAACGTTGGCGATCAGGCCGTCCTTGATCGCAGCACCCACCAGCGTGCTCGTCAGCGACTTGGTCACCGAGAACGACACCCAGCGACCCGACGCGCTATGCCCGAGCGCGTAGCGCTCCAGTCGTAATTTGCCGTCTTGCAACACCACAATACCCGCCAGTTTGAAGGCGTCGATGTTACGTTGAAGTTGCAACGCACCGACCCCGTCATCCCCAAAGCTCGGCAATGCAAGCCCCGCTGGCAAAGGATGCACATGCTGGCCCCGGGCAATACGTCGCGCGGGAAAGATTCGATCCCAATTTGCAAACCCGAACTCTCGTTCGGCCTGGCTCCAGGTGGCCAGTGGGCGCTTCAAAG
>JANLRI010000531.1:0-4108 GCA_031361565.1 Betaproteobacteria bacterium
CGGGGCCTTCACCGGCGCCAGTGCCGACAGCGTTGCCCCCTGGCGGGTCTTGATGGCATTGAAGGCGATAATGCCGGAGACGGCCACGACATGCAGAACGAGCACAATCAAGAGAGCGCGCGAGAGCTTCATGTTCGGCTCGGCCATCTCATCATAGTCCGCGGTGGTGGCGATCCGGAGCGGCTTGCGCGCCGCGGTGGCCCGCAGTCTTTTCTTCGGTTGAGTAGCAAATATTTTGGGCAGCTTGATTTTCATTTGGGCAGGGCGATCGCCGAAGTCATGTGCGGCGGTGAAATTGAAGCCGGGACCTTGGTCAGCGAAGAGTATTTAATGACTCTCGAGCGCAAAGCGTTTTGTGGTTTGCTCACCCATCCTAAATCGCAAGAGCGAATTATGGGCATGATGCAAACCGGTAAGCCGGTACGTAATTATAAGCGCCGAATTGAGATCACCGAAAAGAAGTTCTAGGATTTTTCCATGAGTAAACAAATTCAAGACGCCTACATCGTAGCCGCGAGTCGCACACCCATCGGTAAAGCGCCCAAGGGCATGTTTCGTAATATGCGCTCTGACGATCTGCTGGTCTATGCGCTGCACGCGGCCTTGGCGCAGGTCCCCAATCTTGATCCGAAGTTGATTGAAGATGCCATCGTGGGATGCGCAATTCCTGAAGGCGAGCAGGGCCTAAACATGGCCCGCATTGGCGCGTTGTTAGCTGGCCTGCCCAACACGGTGGGCGGCATTACCGTGAATCGATTTTGTGCCTCCGGCTTGAGCGCAGTGGCGATGGCTGCGGATCGAATTCGGGTCGGAGAGGCCGATGTCATGATTGCCGCTGGTGCGGAATCGATGAGCATGGTGCCGATGATGGGCAACAAACCTTCTATTAATATGCATGTATTCGACAACAACGAAAACATCGGTATTGCCTATGGCATGGGGTTAACCGCTGAAAAAGTGGCGCTGCAATGGAAGGTCTCTCGTGATGCTCAAGACGAGTTTGCTTTGAGGTCGCATCAAAAGGCCGTGGCCGCACAATTGGCGGGGGGTTTCAATGACGAGATTTGCGCGGTGGACGTCGTTGAGAAATTTCCTAATCTTGTGACTGGAGAAATTTTGGTGAAGAGCCGCAAGATTTCCCAGGATGAAGGTCCTCGTGCCGACTCTAGCTTGGAAGCCCTATCGAAGTTGCGCCCGGTGTTTGCGTCGCCTAAGGATGCGGGCGGTCGCCCAACCGGTATGGGATCCGTGACCGCAGGCAATAGCTCGCAAACGTCGGATGGTGCCGGTGCTCTGATTTTGGTCAGTGAGAAAATTCTCAGGCAATTCAGCCTCGTGCCCTTGGCGAGATTTGTATCTTTCGCCGTGCGCGGAGTCCCTCCTGAAATTATGGGTATTGGTCCGAAAGAAGCCATTCCCGCGGCTCTGAAGAATGCCGGTCTCAAGCAAGACGATATGGGTTGGATCGAACTAAATGAAGCTTTTGCGGCGCAGTCCCTAGCGGTGATTGGCGATCTTGGTTTAAACCCGGAGCTTGTGAATCCTATGGGAGGCGCGATTGCGCTCGGCCACCCGCTTGGTGCCACCGGGGCAATTCGTGCGGCCACGGTGGTCCATGCCTTGCGCCGCAAGCAATTGAAATATGGCATGGTCACGATGTGCGTTGGAACCGGTATGGGAGCTGCGGGAATATTCGAACGAATGTAATTTTGAGGGCCATGAACCTCTGGAGGGTTGCATTGCGAACGGTGCGAGCTCTTAGAATTTGCGTCTCCAACTGGACAACGATTATCATTGCCTGATGAAAAACCACACTAGGGAAGCGCTGATTAGGCATCGCGCACAGCAAGTTAATCAGCCCGACCCAAGACGATTTGAATCGGCCGCATTTTTTGCTATTGTGGTGGCAGCACTATTTACCTGTAATACACCCGCTTGGGCCGACCGCCCCCAGTTTCAAAGCCCTCGCATTGTGGACGGTGATGCTCCCATCGCCGTGCTGGCGACGAGCCCCAAGCAGTCGCAAAGGATTGAGGGGTTTACGGGCGATGTCAGCGGCTTGCTGCTGTATGGCATTAATGGTGATGCACCGAGTTTGCGGCCCGCGACCTGGCGGACCGAGCCGGGAAAGACTTTGCAGTTCACTTTGCAAAACGATCTGCCGTGCATCCCTGCCGAGCCCGGTAAATCCATGCGCCCTGACCAGACTAATTTGCATGTGCATGGCCTGATGGTGTACGCCAATGATCGAGACCGAGAAGGTCGCTATGGCGACTACTCCATGATGGTTCTTGAATCCTCTAAGGCGATGGATCCCTTGCGCAGGCGTTATCGGTGCGGCTCAAGAGCATCGCATCCCGTGACCAAAGCCACCAGGCCCTACCCGCACGCCCACGAGTTTGGGAGTGCAAATTTCAAGGTGACGCTACCCGCCGATCACCCCTATGGACTGTCTTGGTATCACCCCCATGTCCATCAGGTGACTGGATATCAGGTGGGAGGAGGTATGAGTGGCTTGATTGAGATCGGTGATGTTTGGAGTTATGCCTACGCCAAATACTCCACTTTGGATGATCGCCTCGCGAAAGAGCTTGAGGTGCCAGAGGCCGAGCGCATGGGAGTGAGCAAAAAGCGAATGAATGAAGAGCAAACTCTAAGAGCGGGGACCCGCCAATTTCAGTTCTTGCTTAAAGATTTGCAATTGCGGCGAGCTTCGTCAAGCTCGAATCAATACCGCTATAACGGCGCCTTTGCGGCCGACCTTTGCGGCGCCAAACCCAAGACCAAGGACGGCGTATGTCGCTCCAAAAATGGGCGCGCTGCTTGGCTGTTTACGGTTAATGGTCAGGTACTACCCACCCTCCAAATTGATAGCGGTGAGCGTCACGTCTGGCGCATTGCCAATGTGGGAGCGACGCTGTCCTATCGCCTACAGTTGCGAGTGACTGCGCCGCAGGCGTCCGCCGGAACCCTTCTGCCGCTTCAAGTGCTGGGTGGTGACGGGGTCGCCTTTCATCAATCAAAGTCCAGCGCTAATTTTCAAAGCGATTTTGTGTTGTTGCCTAGCGCCCGAATCGATCTGGCTGTGGATCCGATGCAAATTTGTCGCGCACTCAGAAAATTGCCTGAACAACCCGGCGTGACTTGCACGATGGGAGATGTTCAAGCCGTGCTTGAAACCACGGGCCCAAACTTGGGTGCCGATCAATGGCCAGCGGCAGAGTTGGTGCAGATCAATATTCAGGCGATCAAGTCGTACCGCACCGAACTCGACCCGGGTGCTATGGGCGTTTTTCTAGCCAAGCCTAACGATCCTCAAGCATTAGTTGAACGGCCACCAGTGGCACCAGCCTGCAATCAAGGTGTGAAAACCATAGCCGCAGATCAGTATCGTTTAATCGGCGTACTCAACGAAGGAGCTCTCGGCCAGGAGCGCTTTGCGATGGCGACCCAAGGCCCCTACAAGTTCGCGAATAACAGACCGAGCACAACCAAAATTGCAAAAAAGAAGTATTTAGCTTTTGATCCGGGGCGTTTGGACCTATGTATTTGGGCGGACATCAGCAATAAGTACTTTGAACACTGGGTGATCAAGAACGACTCCGCAGAGGTTCATAATTTTCATATGCATCAAGCTAAGTTCGAGGTGCTCGATCATGATGATGGCAAAAAGCCCTTCGTGGCCTCACGCGCCAGCGGTGCCGGCGTATTGCATGACAACTATCCAATTAATCCAGGTGGGTGGATTATGCTCAAAATCGGCTTTGAACGCCCTGAGCAGGCTGGGCGCTACATGTATCACTGTCACATCCTTGAACACGAAGACAAGGGCATGATGTCGATGATGCAAGTGGTCGATGTGAGTGCCGGTCTCAGGGGCAATGCCGCGCTGAAGGCTTCAACGGGACTGGCAAAGGGGAGGGACCAAAATATGGCCGCCTACATGGCCTCTGCTCCGCCTTGGATGCGCGACGCCGTATGTCGCACCCCGCGCTAACAAGCACCGATCCTTATGACCTGAAGGTGCGCACCGGTACAAGTGGTAATCGCGAAGTCACTTCAAGCCTAATGGGCGCTCATCCTTAAGCGCTTGGCGTTCTCTTCAAAG
>JANLRI010000576.1:0-3824 GCA_031361565.1 Betaproteobacteria bacterium
TGAACCCTGGCATCAAAGCTGAAATTGACGTAATGAGCTATGGGGCTGATGGTCAACAGGGCGGCGAGGGCGTGAATGCCGATATTGGCTCATGGTCGCTTAATCGCTAATCCAGGCGCGAGCTCTGGCCGGAATCGGGGATTCACCCTTATCGAGGTGATGGTCACCTTGATGATTGCCAGTATCGTGTTTGGCATGGCCATGTTGTCCCTGCGATCCTTGGATCGCAGCCTTCAACTTGAGGCACAAAGAGTGGCGCAATTGCTGTCTTTCGCTCGCGATTACGCTCAAATGCGCGGCCGCGCCGTTCGTTTCGAGGCGGACGAAGCGGGTTATCGCTTTATCAGCCGTAGCCAAGGGGAGTGGGCGCTAATCCTGGATGAGCCTATTTTGCGCGAACGAACCTGGGACAAGCCCACTCAGGTGCGGCTTGAGCGTTTCGGGGCCAACCCTTTCTCAAGCGAGGCTAACCCGCTCCTTGGCGGTGCCAGTAAATCGACAGAGGCTTCCGCCTTGCAGGCCTCCAATGCCAATGCAGGAAATATTATTGAGTTTGGTCGCGATTACGTGGACAGTCCCTTTACGGTTTGGCTTTCTCAAAGCACGCAGAAGGTAGCGATTGCCGCCAATGGACTGGGCAAGTTCCTGGTGCAATCGGAGGCGACTCAATGATGCGAAATCGGCGTTGTTCGGGCTCGCGTGGATTTACCTTGGTGGAGGTTTTGGTTGCACTTGGGGTGGCTGCAATCTCGCTCACGGCCTCGCTTAAAGCCACCAGCTCAATGGTCACGAGCAATGAAGAGCTACGCATGCGCTTGGTAGGTACTTGGAGTGCAGAAAATCGAATGGCACAGATTCGGCTTGAGAAGCAATGGCCAGACATTGGCAACACGCAGTTTTCTTGCGACCAGGCGAACTTCAAGCTGAACTGCAAGCAAAAGATCACGGCCATGCCCTACAAAGAGATTCGCGGCGTGGAGCTTGAGGTGTTCGCGGAGGATGGCCACCGCATTGCGCGGCTGGTCGGGTTTGCGAAATCGGGGCAGTAATCGAATGAACCACCATCCGTTTTTCCTGAGCGGCGCCTCTGGTGCCAAGCGCAGCGAAGGTGGTTTCACGCTCATTGAAATATTGATTGCGATCAGCTTGATGGCCGTGCTCACTTTAATGTGTTGGCGTGGTTTGGAAAGCGTGATTCGTGGTCGAGAGCGAATACTCGCCACTGGCGAGTCTATGCAATCGCTCAGCACGAGCATGGCTCAGCTCGATGAAGACTTGCGCCGTTCGCAAATTCTCCGACTGATTTTGTTGCGTGATCCGATTGCTTTTCAGCGCGGTGCGAACGGCCCAATCTTGGCCGTGGATCGCCCTTTAAGTGGGGTATCACAGGGCTTGATTCAACATGTCGAATGGCGAGTTCACGACAATAAGTTAGAGCGAGGATTCTCAGCCCCTGAAAGCCCTATCGCTCAAAATACAAGCAGGGCGCTCACTTGGCAAACTTTATTGGAGCCTGTTGATTCCTGGAAAATTCGACTGCTACGCAAAAATCTCCGCCAACAATGGTTTGATGCCCAGGCAGAAGTCTCTGGTGCGACGCAGGCAGGAGATATCGTGGGTTTAGAGTTCTCCATGACCAGCTCGGCTCAAACGATTTCACGCGTATTTGTGGTGGAGGATTAGTTGAGGCCACTTCCATTCAATCCTGGTGGCGTGATTCGTACCCCACCTCAGCAGGGAGGCGCGGCGATTATCGGCGTACTGGTGGTACTTGCCCTCTGTACGATGCTGGTCTCGGGGTTGTTTGCGCGCGAATACATCACGATTAGGTCGGTTGAAAACCGCGCCTCGCTCTCTCAAATTCGCTGGATGGAGCGCGCTGTGTTGGACTGGGTACAAGTAGCCTTGAGATTTGATGCCATGAATGATGCCCGGGCCACTAAGATAAGCGACGAGTGCACTGAGCCATGGACCGTGTTCGTGGACCGGGAAACCCAGTTGGACGAAACCACCACGGGGGGCATTGCCCTGAGCACCCCCGAAAAGCCTGCGATTATTTCAGGCCAGGTGAGAGATGCCCAGGCGCGCTTTAATCTTAATAACCTGATCGATGCATCGAAGGACCCGATCATCGAAAAGTCGGTGGTTCAAATTGACGCTTTTAAGCGCCTTCTGACGAACCTTCAGCTACCCGTGGGGCTGGCCGAAACGGTGGCCGATTATCTAATTCTGGTCAAGCCACGCACCGTTGGCGACAAAACGGTCGCCGCGACGAAGCCGCAACTCATGTTTATTGAAGACCTGATCGGCCTGCCTGGATTTACCCAGGAGCATTTGAGGAAGCTTGAAAAATTTGTGATCTTTTTGCCGACAAAATTGCAGACCACGGTCAACGTCAACTTTGCCGAACCCGAGGTGCTCGCCGCGGTGATTGACGGATTGAGTATGGGTGACGCGCGTCGCGTCTCTCAGGCTTCGCAGTGTCGCACTCCGATCAACCAGAAAGATAAAATCAGTCAGGCGTTTGGCGGGTCGAACGCCTTAAACTTGAATTTGGTTGATGTAAAAACGGATTTCTTCCTAGTCGATGGTAATGTGCGGTTTGATCGGATGGAAGTGAAGACCGAAGCTCTTCTTAAGCGAGACCGAAGCGGGTTTAAAGTCGAAGTGGTATGGCAACAACGAAAATAGGAAAGGGTGAGGCCCTGGTTTGGCTCCCGCCACGTAGTGTGGGCGAGCGTGCTTTTGCGTCTGAGCCCTGCATGCTGGTGCTGGGTTCTGAAGGGGGCTATCAGCGCTTGAGTTTAGAGGCGATCGTCGCTGTGCGCTCGGTACGCTTGATTTTTGATTCCCGCGATGTGACGGTGACCGAGGTGAAATTGCCTCCACTGAAGGGTGCGAAACTGCGCCAAGCCCTACCGGGTGCCATCGAGGACTTCCTCTTGCAAGACCCGTCACTGTGCGTGTTGGCCTTCGTTAAGGTGCCGAAAAATGCCAGCGGCATCAGTACAGTTGCGGCGCTCGATAAGTCCTGGTTTGAGTTTGTGTTGGGTGCTTTTGAGCGCCGCAAGATCAATGTGATTAGCGCTCATGCGGCCCATTTGGTGTTGCCGCAGATCGCTAATAGCTTTGAGTTAGTGGCCATGCATGAAGGTGTCGGTTTGGCCTGGCTGGACGCCAGCGGCGCCAAGACCGGAATGGGCTGGGGGGCATCAAGCGACGCTGATTTTCGGGCCGAAAGTCTTAAAAATGCTGTGCAGTCTGCGACCTTGGTACTCACCGGTAAGGGCGTTGACGCCACGCGCTGGCCGCTGCGCGCTTTTGTAGAAGATGCTAGTTGGCAGTCGGCGCTTGAGCAAGGTTTGCGCCATCAACAACGCCAAGTTCAGATTGAGCCCTTGCCAAGGCCAGAGCGCGTTGCGCTTGATTTTTCAACCCTGGACTTTATGCCCTCGCGCTCCGGGACTGCCTTGTCACGTTGGGCGGCAGATACCGATTGGCGGCGCTGGCGTGTACCGCTGGCGATTAGTGCCCTGGCTTTGCTGTGCTATTTGATCGGATTAAATTTGCATTGGGCTCGTCTTGGCCAAGAAAAGATTGCACTAAAGGAGCAGATTGATCGTCGCTTCAAGCAGACTTTCCCAAGCGTACCTTTAGTTGTTGATCCGATTGCTCAAGGCCAGAAGGCGCTCGCCAATTTACGAGCTCGCAATGGTCAAAGCGGGCCAGATGATTTTCTCCCCTTGCTGACGCGCTTTTCCCAAGCCTTGGGTGATCAAGCGAGAGATAGTTTGAGCTCGGTGGAATACCGCGAGGGGAAGTTA